>NZ_KB291316.1:0-1078 GCF_000318275.2 Capnocytophaga sp. oral taxon 332 str. F0381 | reverse complement strand
ACCTTTTGAGATACCTAAAAATTGGAGGTGGTGTAGATTAGGAGTACTGACTATTTTTCTTTCTAGAGGTAAATCTCCAAAATATTCTGAGATTAAGAAATACCCTGTTTTTGCTCAAAAATGTAATTTAAAGTCGGGAAAGTTGTCTCTTGACGCTGCTAAGTTCTTGGATGAAAGAACATTATCAAAATGGAGAGATGAATATAAATTAAGAAATAACGATATTCTTATAAATTCAACAGGTACTGGTACAGTTGGAAGAGTGGGAATATTCTCAGAGCAAATACTTAGGAATTATCCTTTTATCGTTCCTGATTCTCACATTTCTGTTGTTAGAACATTTTCGAATATCGATTCATATTACATATATTATTTAATGTGTTCTAGTATAATCCAACAGTATATTGAAGATAATTTAGCAGGCAGTACAAATCAGAAAGAATTATATATAGGGGTTCTTGAAAAACTATTACTTCCTCTTCCACCCCTATCTGAGCAGCAAAGAATAGTAAATGCCATTCAAAATATTTTTCGTTGTATAGAAAACTAATTCTTTTCTATACAACGAAAAATAGCATCAATAGATTCTACAATACGCTGTTGCTCAGCAAGTGGAGGTAATGGTACTATTAAGTTTTTTAAATTATTAACACTAACACCACCTATTATACCATTTTTATTCTGGTTAAATATCTCAAAGAACATAGGAGACTGTAAGTAATAAAACAAGTATCTTATTTTTTCATAATAAGAGGTTATACAACATAACTTGTTCCCAAAACAAACAGTCTTATCTATAAGGGTTATTTTCCGTCCGGCACTACCTCCTTCTATACATATAAGAATAGAATTAGAATAAGCCTTTTTAAATAGTGAAAGGTGTTTTTTAGGAATAGCTACCCCATTCTGATATAAAACTTTTCCATCAAAACCAATATCTTTTGTTCCTATATAAGGGACTCCTTCTGTATTCATATATTGGGCTTTTTTCTCTTGTTCATTTATACTGTTTCCTGTATATAAATCAGCTATCTGCCCCATTCTTACCCACCTCCAATTTTTAGGTATTTCAAAAGGT
>NZ_KB291315.1:344-560 GCF_000318275.2 Capnocytophaga sp. oral taxon 332 str. F0381 | reverse complement strand
TTGATCGTACTTGTGTGGTCGCCGACAAGCTTACCGCTGGCTCTTCTATCGTAAATACATAATCTTGCGCACATTGTGTGATCGCATCTTTCACCGTAAGTGTATAAGTACCCGATGCCAATCCACTCACCCAGAACTGTGTCACTGGTGGAGCTAAGATTCCTCCTGCCGGATGGAGCGTACCTGCCGATGGATTTATCGTTACTATGTGTCCGT
>NZ_KB291315.1:0-324 GCF_000318275.2 Capnocytophaga sp. oral taxon 332 str. F0381 | reverse complement strand
CGTGTCCCGATGTTGTATTACTTAGGGTGAAGGTGGCTGTTCCTTCTGAACCTCCCTTGCAAGGCGTATTAGATACCTGCGGATTTATAATCTTAAAGGTATTCACATTCGGTGCTCTATAAAGTACGCGTATCACACAACCTGTCTTGCTATGTCCTACCCAGAAAGTATGCGTTGCATCCATCTGTACAGAGAACTGTCCTGTTGTGTTAGTCCAAGTGCTTGGATGCGTTGTTGGGGCTGTAGCACCCATCGCAAAGCGTAAGTCGCCTATCGTCAGTGGTAAGCCGCTCACCGCCGATACCGATACTTGTACAGGTACTG
>NZ_KB291314.1:1088-1360 GCF_000318275.2 Capnocytophaga sp. oral taxon 332 str. F0381 | reverse complement strand
AAGTACGGTAAGCGTAACGGTAGTAACACCAGCAGCGCCTAAGAGTTCAGGAGCAGCAACACCAACGATTACCAGCGAAGGTAAAGTAATGGTGCCAAATAATACGCCAGCGGGAGTTTATACGATAGTATATGAAATCTGCGAGAAGCTAAACACAGGTAACTGTACTACCACCACAGCCACTGTGGTAGTACCACTAACGCCTATTACAGCTACGCCTGATGTGATGACCGTAACAGTGGGTGATACTAGCAGTAGTTCGGTAATAGACA
>NZ_KB291314.1:381-1068 GCF_000318275.2 Capnocytophaga sp. oral taxon 332 str. F0381 | reverse complement strand
AAGGTAAAGTAATGGTGCCAAATAATACGCCAGCAGGGGTTTATACGATAGTATATGAAATTTGTGAGAAACTAAACGCAGGTAATTGTACTACTACTACAGCAACTATAAATGTGGTAGGAAGTGTAACGACACCAACGGCTACACCTACAATTACAGCAACTCCAGATGTGATGACCGTAATGGTGGGTGATACTAGCAGTAGTTCGGTAATAGACAATGACCATATAGGTACAGCAACCACTACCACTAGCACGGTAAGCGTATCGGTAGTAACGCCTGCAGCGCCTAAGAGCGCAGGGGCAGTAACACCAACGATTACCAGCGAAGGTAAAGTAATGGTGCCAAACAATACGCCAGCGGGAGTTTATACGATAGTATACGAAATCTGTGAGAAGTTAAATGCAGGCAATTGTACTACTACCACAGCGACTATAAATGTGGTAGGAAGTGTAACGACACCAACGGCTACCCCAACTATTACAGCTACACCAGATGTAATGACCGTAACGGTGGGTGATACTAGCAGTAGTTCGGTAATAGACAATGACCATATAGGTACAGCAACGACTACTACTAGCACGGTAAGCGTATCGGTAGTAACGCCAGCAGCACCTAAGAGTGTAGGAGCGGTAACCCCAACGCTTACTAGTGAAGGTAAAGTAATGGTGCCAAATAATACGCCAG
>NZ_KB291314.1:0-361 GCF_000318275.2 Capnocytophaga sp. oral taxon 332 str. F0381 | reverse complement strand
TAACGACACCAACGGCTACACCTACAATTACAGCTACGCCAGATGTGATGACCGTAACGGTGGGTGATACTAGCAATAGTTCGGTAATAGACAATGACCATATAGGTACAGCAACGACTACTACTAGCACGGTAAGCGTATCGGTAGTAACGCCAGCAGCGCCTAAGAGTTCAGGAGCGGTAACCCCAACGATTACTAGCGAAGGTAAAGTAATGGTGCCAAATAATACGCCTGCAGGGGTTTATACGATAGTATACGAAATCTGCGAGAAGCTAAACGCAGGTAATTGTACTACTACCACAGCGACTATAAATGTGGTAGGAAGTGTAACGACACCAACGGCTACACCTACAATTACAGC
>NZ_KB291313.1:80189-104430 GCF_000318275.2 Capnocytophaga sp. oral taxon 332 str. F0381 | reverse complement strand
TTTTAGTGTAAACCTATTTCAGGATATGACAGGGGCTGCTTTTCTCATCCGTTGTACCTTCTACCTTCCAAAACACTTGGTAGCGGAGTTCTGCCGAAGGAGTTTCTTTGTCCTGAGCCAAGAACCAAGTAATCTTAACCTTGTCATAAGTTAGTTTTTCTATATGTTTAATAGTGCTAGGGGTAGGGGGTACAGCAGGAATTGCAGCGGTAGTTACCTCTTTAGCTTCGTAGTCGGTAGCGTTACCCGCTTCGTCCATTACTTTTACCTTTACAATATAGGTAGTTTTTTCGGTAAGCCCTGTAAGGGTAAGGGCAAGCATATTTTCTTTTACTTCGGAAGTTTTTACTTCGCTGCTGCCTTTTACGTTGTACAACACTTGGTAGCGCAATTTTCCGGCAACGGTTTTATTGTCGGTAGCTGCTGTCCATTTTAGGTTAAGGGTGTTAAAAGTAGCGGTAGCCTTGCTAATAGCACCTGCCTTAGGAGCCTCCTTATCGGCAGCTTCGGGAGCTGCTGGGGTGGTAACCTCCTTAGCTTGGTACTCGGCTGTGTTGCCTGCTTCGTCCATCACTTTTACCTTTACCACGTAGGTAGTTTTTTCGGTAAGCCCTGTAAGGGTAAGGGCAAGCATATTTTCTTTTACTTCGGAAGTTTTTACTTCGCTGCTGCCTTTTACGTTGTACAACACTTGGTAGCGCAATTTTCCAGTAGCGGTTTTATCATCGGTAGCCGCTGTCCATTTTAGGTTAAGGGTGTTAAAGGCAGTAGCAGTAGCCTCAGTAATAGCACCTGCTTTAGGAGCCTTAGTATCGGCAGGAAGGTCGGGTGTTTCTTTATTGTCTTTTATTTTCAAAGTTTGCCAACCGCGCTGTTTGGCAGCTATTAGCACGGCATCGGTTACGGCATTACCATCGCCTTCAGCCCTGTGCAATACCACTTCAGTAGTACCCGTAGCGGTAGGCAATGATTTTACAAGGTCTAACAAGGCTTTTTCTTCAAGCCAATTGTCGGCAATATTCAGCTTTGTTAATGCCTCATTCTTGCGCACATCGGCAGCGGTAAGGGCGTTGCCAGTAGCGTTAAGTTCTTTTACCTTTCCATACACAGTAAAGAGTCCTTTGGTAGCAGTAAAGGTGATAGGCTTCATAAAATCAGTAATGCGTTTGTCTATCCCTTCGTCAAAAACGCCATTGTTGTTAGTATCTACCCACACATCGGTAGCGGTAGTGGTGCTGCCCACTGCCGTAAGACTAAGAGTAGTAGCCGAAACATTACCCGTAGCAAACGCCATATAAGGCTGAGCCACATCTATCTTAGGCTTGGTAGACCAGTCGGTAAGGTGTTCAGGCGTCTGTACGGTAGCAGGTGCCTCAGGTTCGTCATTATTGCTTTTAGAGCAACCTATGAAAATTAGCAAGAAAATTAGCCAATTTGAAAATTTGAAAATTTGCGAATGTTCAAACCACAAAGGAATAAGCCTATGTGCAACGTGTTTAAATGATACTTTTTTCATAATAATAACAATTTAAATGTTAATAGTTTTTCAGGTGTCAGTCACTTATCCTCCAGCGAACGATGAGCGAAGGATGAGCGAAGGATAATTATCCTTTTATTTCACAGCAAAGGTAGTGCGGTTTTGCGAATAAGAGCTTGCGTTTTTTGCCAAAATATATGCAAAATCGGACATTTTTCACTTGAAGGTGAATATGCAAAATCGGACATCTGTCAGCCTATGAGCCCTTATCAGATAAGGAAATGGCAGTGTCACCTCACTATAAAAATAATTTTATCAGAAATAAAAACTGACAATTTGACAGCAAAATACGTTTGGCACAATCATTGTTTATTAGTATGTCGTAAGCGTAAGGCTTACAAGAGAATGTTGAACAAAAAAAGAAATTATTTAATATGAGTAAGATTATAGGTATAGACTTAGGAACCACCAACTCGTGTGTTTCTGTAATGGAAGGTAAAGACCCCGTAGTAATTACAAATGCTGAAGGCAAACGTACTACCCCATCAGTAGTAGCTTTTGTAGAAGGTGGTGAAATGAAAGTAGGTGACGCTGCTAAACGACAAGCCGTTACCAATCCTCATAAAACTATTTATTCAATAAAACGTTTTATGGGTAACAAATTTTCAGAAGTAGAAAAAGAAATTGCTCGTGTGCCTTACAAAGTTGTAAGAGGCGATAACGATACTCCTCGCGTAGATGTAGATGGTCGTCTTTATACACCACAAGAAATTTCAGCTATGATACTTCAAAAAATGAAGAAAACAGCCGAAGACTTCTTAGGGCAACCCGTAACCCGCGCAGTGATTACAGTACCTGCATACTTCAACGATGCGCAACGCCAAGCTACTAAAGAAGCGGGTGAAATCGCAGGATTGAAAGTAGAACGTATCATCAACGAACCTACCGCAGCTGCTTTGGCTTACGGGCTCGACAAAAACCATAACGACCATAAAATCGCAGTATTTGACTTTGGTGGAGGTACACACGATGTTTCTATCTTAGAGCTCGGCGATGGCGTATTTGAAGTGCTATCTACCGATGGTGATACTCACCTTGGTGGTGATGATGTTGATGAAAAAATCATCAACTGGCTAGCTGAAGAGTTCCAAGCTGAAGAAAATATTGACCTTCGCAAAGACCCTATGGCACTACAACGCCTTAAAGAAGCTGCTGAAAAGGCAAAAATTGAACTTTCTTCATCAACAGAAACTGAAATCAATTTGCCTTATATTACAGCTACGGCTTCAGGTCCGAAACACTTAGTACGCAAGCTCTCTCGTGCTAAATTTGAACAGCTGATAGATGACTTAGTAAAACGTACTATCGAGCCTTGCCGCAAAGCATTGCAAAACGCTGGTTTGAGTGTCAGTGATATAGACGAAGTTATCTTAGTAGGTGGTTCTACACGTATTCCTGCAGTGCAAGAAGCAGTAGAAAAATTCTTTAACAAAAAACCTAACAAAAGTGTAAACCCCGATGAGGTTGTAGCCATAGGAGCTGCTATACAAGGGGGCGTACTTACAGGCGATGTGAAAGATGTGTTGCTATTAGACGTTACTCCGCTATCATTGGGTATTGAAACTATGGGGGGTGTAATGACCAAACTGATAGATGCCAACACTACTATCCCTACTAAAAAGTCACAAGTATTCTCAACAGCAACTGACAACCAGCCAAGTGTGGAAATACACGTGCTACAAGGAGAACGCCCAATGGCAAACGACAACAAAACAATAGGTCGTTTCCACTTAGATAATATTCCACCAGCACCACGTGGAGTGCCACAAATTGAGGTTACCTTCGACATTGATGCCAACGGTATCATCAACGTATCAGCTACCGATAAGGGCACAGGCAAATCGCACAACATCCGTATAGAAGCTTCTTCAGGACTTTCTAAAGAAGACATTGAAAAGATGAAACGCGATGCCGAAGCAAATGCCGAAGCTGACAAAAAAGCGAAGGAAAAAGCAGATAAGCTAAACGAAGCTGATGCTATGATATTCCAAACTGAAAAACAATTGAAAGAGTTTGGCGATAAAATACCAGCTGATAAAAAAGGTGCTATAGAAAGTGCTTTAAGTGAACTTAAAAAAGCTTTTGAAAGCAAAGACTTGAGCGCAATAGAACCTGCTTTAAGCAAGATTAATACAGCTTGGCAACAAGCCTCAGAAGACCTCTACAAAGCGCAACAAGGCGGCGCCACAGAACAACCTAACGCTGGACAACAGCAACAAAGCGGCGACAACGTCCAAGACGTAGACTTTGAAGAAGTAAAATAGCGAAGCGCCTCTGCAGGCATATCATAAAAACACCCTCAGCAATGGGGGTGTTTTTGTATATTATAAAAATAATTACTATATTTGCAAGGCTTTTATAGGAAAATTAAGTTAATTAAAACAACTTCATATTATGAAACTGTATTTATTATCATTATTAGGTTTGTATTGTGCTGCAATAATAGCACAACCTCAAGATGTATCGGTAGTATTTCATAACCCTGCAACTCATTTTACTGAAAGTGCACCAATAGGCAACGGACGAATAGGAGCTATGCTATATGGAGGCACCTCTACCGACCGCATTGTGCTCAATGAGATTTCACTATGGTCGGGCGGAGCTCAAGAATCTGATGAGCCGCAAGCCTATGAGTATCTTCCTCATATACAACAATTGTTATTAGAACGCAAAAACATAGAAGCAGAGGCTCTGCTGCAGCAACATTTTATTGCTAAAGGAGAAGGCTCTTGCCGAGGTAATGGAGCTAATTGTAGCTATGGTTGTTACCAAATCTTTGGCGATTTGCTTATCAAGTGGAAAGATACTTCGCCTGTGCAAAACTATAGCCGCATTTTGCGCTTAGACGAGGCAACAGCTGTTACTACCTATCAGCGCAATGGCAATACAATTACCCAAACGGCTTTTGCAGACTTTAAAAACGATATTATATGGGTAAAAATCAGTGCTCAAAAGCCTTTTGAGGTAGCTGTCAGCCTTACCCGCAAAGAAAACGCAATAGTAAGCTACCTTCCTGACCGTATCATCTTGACGGGAGTTCTTCCTAATAAAGAGCAGCAGGGAATGCATTTTGCTGGTATTGTAGCCCTCGAAAGTGATGGCAATATGCAGAAAGACGAGGCTGCTATAACAGTACAAAACGCTCGCGAACTCCTATTAAAAGTAAGTATGAGCACCAACTACAACTATACTAATAGCGGACTGACAGCTGTATCGCCTTTAGAGACCACTAAAGCTTATCTACAAACAGCAAATAGTGATTTTGAAAGTGCTTTAACCAAAAGCAAAAGTGCTTATCAAGAGCTCTTCAACCGCAATCGTTGGTATGCCAAAGCCAATGCCGATACACAATCACTTAGTACGCTCCAACGATTAGAAAACTTCAGTAAAGGCAAAAAAGATGCCTTACTACCTATTTTGTATTACAATTTCGGACGTTATTTGTTAATTTGCTCTTCTCGTGAAGGACTTTTACCAGCAAACTTACAAGGATTGTGGGCTGAAGAATACCAAACCCCTTGGAATGGCGATTATCACCTGAATATTAATTTGCAAATGAACTATTGGCTAGCTGAAATTAGTAATTTATCAAACCTTACAGAGCCTTTGCATCGCTTTACTAAAAACTTGATGCCCAACGGACGAAAAACAGCCAAGTCCTATTACAAGGCTGAAGGTTGGGTAGCGCACGTAATATCCAATCCTTGGTTTTTCACCTCTCCTGGTGAGTCTGCCGTATGGGGGTCTACCCTCACAGGTGGTGCTTGGTTATGTCAGCATATATGGCAACACTATCTATTTACCCACGACCTCGATTTCTTAAAAAACTACTACCCAGTGATGAAAGAAGCTACAGCTTTCTTCCAAAGTTTTCTCATCAAAGACCCTACCACAGATTATTGGGTAACTGCACCATCCAATTCACCTGAAAATGCTTATTTATTTCCTATTGATAGTGGCAAAAAAGTAGCTGCACATACCTGTATAGCACCTACTATGGATATGCAAATAGTACGTGAGTTGCTTAATAATACTATTAAGGCTGCAACCATTCTAAAAGTTGATGACGAAAAGATAACAGAATGGAAAAAAATTGTTGAAAATACCCCTCCCAATCGTATAGGAAAAAAAGGTGATTTGAATGAATGGTTAGATGATTGGCAAGATGCCGAGCCTACACATAGGCACGTATCACATCTCTACGGGCTTTATCCTTACGATGAAATTACCCCTTGGGACACTCCTAAGCTAGCCAAAGCAGCCAAAAAAACACTCAAAATAAGAGGAAATGAAGGTACAGGGTGGTCAAGTGCTTGGAAAATCAACTTTTGGGCACGTTTGCAAAACGGAAAACAAGCATTATTACTATTGCACCAACTCCTAAAACCCGTTTCACCTCAAATGCTCAATGGAGAAGCAGGGGGTTCCTACCCCAATTTATTTTGTGCTCATCCACCTTTTCAAATAGATGGCAATCTTGGTGGAGCTGCAGGTATAGCCGAAATGCTTTTGCAAAGTCATGGTACTGATAACACCATCCGTTTTTTACCTGCACTCCCACACCACCCCGATTGGGAAAATGGAACTATTAGCGGAATGAAAGCACGCAACGGTTTTCAAGTTTCTTTCTCTTGGAAAAAACACCAGCTACAGCAAGCCACTATTACCTCATTGCAAGGTGCTAAATGTCATCTATTACTCCCTGCGGGCAAAGCCCTTTATCACAACAATAAATGCCTGATAAAAGCCAGTAAAAAAGCTCAAAAAGTAAGTTTTGATACAGAAGTTAGTGCAAGCTATTATATTAAATAGCTTGCACTAAAAAAAGTCGTCACTTCCCAGCAACGACTTTCCTTCATTAAAACAAAAAATTATGAAAAAAACTAAATTACTTCTCTTTTTCCATCTTGTCTTTCAATTCTTGAAGCGCTTCAATATCACCCAAAGTTGATTTTTCAACTTGTGAGCTTACAACGTTAGCAGCTTCTTTAGCTATTTTCTCTTCTTCTTCTCTGAAAACAGCTGTGTGAGATACTACTACACGTTTGAATTCTTTATTGAACTCTATTACCTTAAACTCAGCTGTATCTCCTTTGCCTAATTTCTTACCGTCTTCTTTTTCTAAATGACGAGTAGGAACAAAAGCCAAGATATCTTCGTTAAAAGGTACAGTCGCTCCTTTGTCTACTATTTTCGAGATAGTACCTGTGTGAATAGTACCTACTGCAAATTCACTTTCGTACTTGTCCCAAGGGTTAGGCATTGTTTGTTTATGCCCCAATGATAATTTGTGTCCTTCAGCATCAAGCTCAAGTACTATTACCTCTATCTTATCACCTGTATTCACTATTTCTGAAGGTTGTTTCACCTTCTTAGTCCAAGAAAGGTCGGTGATGTGAATTAGACCATCAATACCCTCTTCCAATTCTACAAACACACCAAAGTTAGTAAAATTACGTACTGTACCAGTGTGTTTAGAACCTACAGGATATTTCTCTGTGATGTTAATCCAAGGGTCAGGAGTAAGTTGTTTAATACCCAATGACATCTTGCGCTCATTGCGATCAAGAGTCAATACTACAGCTTCCACTTCGTCACCCAATTTCACAAAATCTTGTGCTGAACGCAAGTGAGTACTCCACGACATTTCCGAAACGTGTATCAATCCTTCCACACCATCAGCAATTTCTACAAAAGCACCGTAGTCAGCAATAACCACTACTTTACCTTTCACTTTATCACCCACTTTTAGGTCATCAGCAAGCGCATCCCAAGGATGACGGCTAAGCTGTTTCAAGCCCAATTGAATACGTGATTTGTTATCATCAAAATCAAGGATTACCACATTTAGCTTTTGGTCTACAGCAACCACTTCTGATGGGTGGCTGATACGTGCCCAAGAAAGGTCTGTAATATGTATCAATCCATCTACGCCACCAAGGTCAACGAATACCCCATATGAAGTGATGTTCTTAACAACACCCTCAAGTACTTGCCCTTTTTCAAGCTGACTGATAATCTCTTTCTTCTGTTCTTCAATGTCAGCCTCAATAAGTGCTTTGTGTGAAACCACCACGTTTTTAAATTCGTGATTTACTTTCACAATCTTGAACTCCATTGTTTTATTTACAAATTGTTCGTAGTCGCGGATAGGCTTCACATCTATTTGTGAACCAGGCAAGAATGCTTCGATGCCAAATACATCTACTATCATACCACCTTTGGTACGGCTCTTCACAAATCCATTTACAATCTCACCATTTTCAAATGCAAGGTTGATACGATCCCAAGCCTTAAGCGTACGTGCTTTGCGGTGTGAAAGCACCAATTGTCCGTTGCGATCTTCACGAACGTCAATAAGCACCTCTACCTTATCCCCTACCTTTAAGTTCGGATTGTAACGAAACTCATTTAGTGATATTACACCTTCTGATTTCGCATTAATGTCAATAATCGCTTCCCTGTCAGTAATACGAGTTACAACACCCTCTACTACTTCATTGTCTTGCGTATCAACAAAGTTGTTTTTAACCAATTCTTCAAAATTTTTCAATTGGTCTTCTTGAATACTGTCAATA
Organism: Capnocytophaga sp. oral taxon 332 str. F0381; assembly: GCF_000318275.2. Classification (NCBI taxonomy): domain Bacteria; kingdom Pseudomonadati; phylum Bacteroidota; class Flavobacteriia; order Flavobacteriales; family Flavobacteriaceae; genus Capnocytophaga; species Capnocytophaga sp. oral taxon 332. The sequence goes on along the minus strand of NZ_KB291313.1, from coordinate 96,315 downwards.
CCTTCTTGGTATTTGTTCCAATCAAAGTTCGCTAAGAACTCCTCTTGTGTTTGTGTGTTTTCAGCCATTTGCTGATGTAAAATTTGTATTTCCTGCCAAAAAACAGTGTGCTATCTTATTTTCAAAAGGATTGTTTTTCAGCGGAAAGTGTGAAACATATTTCTTTTAAAGCACACTTCACCCTTTAAAAATTTCGGCAATATTACAATTTTTTTTCCAATTAACAAAACAAAAAAATATAATTATTTTCTTTTATTACACTATACATTTGATTTACAACAAATTATAAGTGTAAAAAAATAAACCACATTACCCACTAATTAGCGTAATATGCAAAAGCCTCTACTATCTCATCTAAAGATACCTCACAGTCTATTTTAGGAGTCCCAACACGCTCCAAGAGCACAAATTGCACCTTTCCGTGCGAATTTTTCTTGTCAAATCGCATCAAATCACAAATAGCAGCAATTTCCTCCGCAGTAAAAACCTCCTTGCTAAAATATTCACCCAATACACGCTTTATTGCATCACACTGCTCCTGCGAAAATCCCAATCGCTTCACCGACAAAAAGCTCGCCAGCACCATCCCTATCGCTATTGCCTCACCGTGTAATAACCTACGCCTATGAGTGTTATCAAGACAATATGACTCTATAGCGTGTCCCAATGTATGACCGTAGTTCAGTATCTTGCGCACCCCCTTCTCTGTAGGATCTTCCATTACCACCTCGTTTTTTATCACCACCGATTCGTAAATAAGACCATCCAAATCACTCAGTGTCAAAGATTTCAAATCACACATCCGTTGCCAGTAATTTTCCGATGCTATAAGCCCGTGTTTAAACATTTCAGCCATACCACTGCGAAGCTCATCTGCAGGAAGGGTTGCCAAAAACTCAGTAGCAATAACCACTCCCTTAGGATTATTAATCACCCCCACCAAGTTTTTAAGCGTTCCCAAGTCTACCCCTGTTTTGCCCCCTACCGAAGCATCTACCATAGCCAGCAAACTTGTAGGAACATTGATAAACGCAATACCGCGCATATAAGTTGAAGCCACAAAGCCCCCCAAATCCGTTACCACACCACCTCCTATATTTATCAGCAAACTCTTTCTATCAGCCCCCAATTCTGCAAGCACCTGCCACACTTGGTAGCAAGTTTCTAAGTTTTTATGAGGTTCACCAGCCTCTATTTCAATTATTTCTATAGGAATATCTGTAGCGAGTTGCGGCAAGAAAGTAGGCACACAACATTCGTGTGTATGCGTATCCGAAAGTATAAAAATCTTTGACGGACACACCTCCTCCAAGTAACGATTTATAAATACATAACCTTCAGTATTAAAATACACCTTATATCCTTGTGCTTCAATAGGCTGTTCAATATTCATATTTTATTTATTTTTCAAATATTTAACTATAAACAATACTTCAGAGCTTACACACCTCCAAAATCAGCTTCTATAAAAATAATGCAAAAAAATAACTTCAACTAAGAAAAGTTCCTTACCTTGCCGTTTTAAGATAATTACAAATAAGATCTTTATAAAAAAACAAAAGGTAACGCCTTATGTGTAAGTGCGTTACCTTTCTGTGACCTCGACAGGATTCAAACCTGTAACCTTCTGAGCCGTAATCAGATGCGCTATTCAGTTGCGCCACGAGGCCAAGTGCTTTATGTTTTACGGGTGCAAAGGTACAACCTTTTTTGAAACCTGCAAATTTTTTAGCAACTTTTTTTCATTTTTTTTTCATCATTTCACTTGCACACGCCAGCCAAATGGGTCTTCTCCCCTGTTATACTGAATGTTAAGTATCGTTTCTTTTATTTTATCTGCATACAATTCTGTTGGGCGATTCACACTATAATCCTTACCTTTATATCCAAATCCCGATATAGGACTAATCACTGCCGCCGTTCCACAACCAAAAGCTTCTTTAAATTCCCCACTTTCAGCAGCAGCTATGAGCTCACTTACCTTTACAGGGCGTACTTCCACTTTTATACCCAATTTTTCAGCTACAGCTATAACACTCTTTCGGGTAACACCGTCCAAAATACGTTCACTTGTAGGGCAAGTTACCAATGTATCCCCAAAACGGAACCACAAGTTCATTGTTCCTGCCTCTTCCAAATACTCGTGCGTAGCATCATCAGTCCACATCACCTGCTGATAACCCTCATTAGCAGCCTCACGGGTAGGATAAAACTGACCTGCATAGTTACCCGCTGCCTTTGCAAAACCAAAACCTCCATTCGCTGCACGGCTGTAGTAATCAGCAATCTTCACCTTTATATCACCTGTATAATACGCCTGTACAGGGCTTGTTATTATTATAAATAAGTAGTCTTTCGCTGGCGCAGCTTGCACACCTGGTGTAGTTGCTATCATAAACGGACGCAAATAAAGCGCATTGCCAAAGCCCGGACGCACCCACTCACTATCAAGAGCTACAAGCGTGCGAAGTGCCTCGTCAAACCATTCTTCAGGAAAAGCAGGCATCGCCAAGCGCTCACAAGATTTATTTATACGCTTATAATTCTCCTGCGGACGAAACAAAAACACTTGTCCTTTATCATCTTTATACGCTTTCATCCCCTCGAATACCGCCTGACCGTAATGAAATACACTAGTCGATGGGTCTAACGTAAGAGCTCCATAAGGCTTTATAGTAGGATTTTGCCAACTCCCATCCTTATATTCACATATGAACATATGGTCAGAAAACGTTTTACCAAAACTTAACTTTGAAAAGTCTACCTCTTTTATACGACTTTCCTTAATCTTTTCAATCTTTAAATCCATATTGTTTTAGTTTTTTTAATATCTTTATTTATCGTTATAGTGCCCCAATATCACAATCATTGTCTTCATTGTTGCTCTAAATTTTCGTCAAAGATACAAATTATTTCCTAACTTTGTGCCCTAAAATACAAAAAACTTTTTAACATCTTTTACAATCAGCTAACTATTAAAGGGTTAATAATTATAATGACACACACTCTTATTCAAACCTCCGATGGCTCTACAAGCCTCTATAACCCACAACTCAACGAAACCTACCACTCCGTACACGGCGCTCTACAAGAAACTATGCACGTTTTTATCAAAAATGGGCTCTATCTATTCCCAAAACAACCCATCTCCATACTCGAAATAGGCTTCGGAACAGGACTCAATGCCCTTGTTACCTTCGCTCAGCACACTTCTTTAGGGCAAACCATTCATTACGAAACCGTAGAAGCCTATCCCCTCACTTGGCAAGAAGCCTCACAAATGAACTACCCACAACTCATCGACAACTCTCTTTCATCTACCTTCCAGCAAATGCACAGCTGTAGCTGGAACGAAACAATACAATTATCCCCCACCTTTAGCTTCAAAAAGCGACTCCAACACTTCCAACAAATTAACGACACCCCCACTTTCAACCTCATCTATTTCGATGCCTTCGGAGCACAAGTACAACCCGAACTATGGAACGAAGATATCTTCAAAAAAATGTACAACGCCCTGAAAAACAACGGTATATTAGTTACCTATGCCGCTAAAGGTAGCGTGCGCCGCGCCTTGGTAGCCGCAGGATTCACCGTAGAACGACTCCCAGGACCTCCTATGAAAAGGGAAATGTTACGGGCTCAGAAAAATTAACACTCAATAAACCTCCCTCTACTGCCAACGGAAACGCTATATTATTAGTGTACAAGCTCCCCGTACCCAATCCCTGAGGCATTGTATTCCCCAAAGTATAAGTCCATTGTGCAATAGCATTCAGCCCAATATTACTCTCAAGCGCACTGGTTACCCACCAACCCACCTTATGAGCCTCAGCAAGCGAAATCCACTCTTCACTTGCCCTATAACCTCCTATCAGCGAAGGCTTTAAGATAATATGTTGCGGCTTTATTTCCTCTATAAGCCGCTTTTTTTGTTCTAAATCAAAAACTCCTATCAGCTCCTCATCAAGAGCAATAGGCAAAGGCGAAGTCTCACAAAGGCGCGCCATTGCCGCCCACTGCCCTGCCCTAATGGGCTGTTCTATAGAGTGCAATCCCAATTCTGCCAAACGTGCCAACACATCCACAGCTGCCTCAGGAGCAAAAGCACCATTAGCATCCACCCTTATTTCTATATCCTCTACCGAAAATTCACGCCGTAAAGCCTTTAGTATCAAATACTCCTCCTCAAAGTCTATGGCACCTATTTTCATCTTAATACACCCAAAACCCTGCGAAATCTTATCCTTTATCTGCGCTTTCATATACTCAGGCGTCCCCATCCAAATAAGCCCATTGATACCTATAGAAGCCCTACCCATCGTAAAATCCGAAGGAAATAACTCATACCACCGCAGCGCACGAAGCCCTCTAAAAGCCTGTTCCACACCAAATTGTATTGATGGAAAAGCCCTAAGTGCACTCAGCAATGCCGTTTCGCCCAAATCAATATGGGTACACACCCATTGCAATTGCGCTTCGTAATCAGGCACATCGTCCACGCTCAAGCTACGCAAAATACCACATTCTCCTATTCCTCTTTTGCCTCCATCCTCAACAATCAAAAAATAAGTCTCTTTTGTAGTAAGCACTCCACGTGAAGTCCCCGAAGGACGCTTAAATTCCAATACGTGTTTTCTGTAATAAGCCTTCATTATGCCGAATAATTAATAACGTTCAACTTCCGCGTTTGTTTATCAATAGCTGTAATTTCCACAATAGTATAAGCATCAGGCAAATACTTTGCCACCCGTTCAGCCCATTCTATAAAACACCAGTCCCCCGAATAAAGATACTCCTCAAAACCAATATCAAAAGCCTCTTCTTCATTCTTAAGACGGTAAAAATCAAAGTGATAAATACAACCCTCAGGTATTTCATACTGATTTACAAGGCTAAAAGTCGGGCTACTCACATTGTCATTACTTCCCAAAGCCCGCACCAATGCCTTGATAAGAGTCGTTTTTCCAAACCCCATAGCACCCCTAAAAATCACTACTTTATGCTTAAGCAGCCTAATCACCTCTGCGGCTACTTTATCTATTTCTTCTAATGTATAAACCATATTTTATTTTTTTATAATTAGTCAGTTACGCTCGTTTACTTTCTTCCATAATTACCTCCACCTACCTAGCTCTGTGCATTCGCTATTATTAACTTCCACTCCCACATTACTCACCGAAGGTTAAGCGAAGGATGAGCGAAGGATGAGCGAAGGAAAGTCAGCGAGCTGGCGCAGCTGAGTATGTGACGAAGAATAAAAGCCTGTACGGCTCGTACCGAAGGAAAGTCAGCAATACCAAACTTTACAACTACAAAGGTACAAAAAAATCATAATTATTTACTACCTTTGCACCAAATTACTTACTATCAAATTTATAATGAACTTACTATCAGTAGAAAACATATCCAAAGCCTTCGGCGAACGCATTATCCTACAAAACATTTCTTTTGGTATCAACAAAGACCAAAAAATCGCCTTCATCGCCAAAAACGGAACAGGAAAAACAACGCTCCTAAATATTATGGCAGGTAAAGACCTCCCCGATAGCGGACAAGTGGTATTCCGAAAAGGAATACACATCGGTTTCCTATCTCAAAATCCTTATTTTGATGAAGAACTAACCGTAGAAGAAACCATTTTCGCTACTGATAACCCTATTTTACGCCTGATACAAACCTACGAGCACGCTTTGCAACATCCCGAAAACGAAGATGCCTACCAAAAAGCCTTCGAACAAATGGAATTACACAATGCGTGGGACTTCGAAACTCAATACAAACAAATCCTTTTCAAGCTAAAGTTAGATAATTTACAGCTAAAAGTCAAAAACCTTTCTGGCGGACAAAAAAAACGCCTCGCCTTAGCCAACGTTCTCATCAGCAAACCCGACCTCCTTATTTTAGATGAGCCCACCAACCACCTCGACCTTGAAATGATTGAGTGGCTCGAACAATATTTTGCCAAAGAAAACCTTACCCTCTTTATCGTTACCCACGACCGCTATTTCTTAGAACGTGTCTGCAACGAAATTTTAGAGTTAGATGGCGGAGAACTCTTTAGTTATAAAGGCAACTATTCCTATTTCTTAGAAAAAAAAGAACAACGCCTCACCCAAGAACAAGCCTCAGTTGAAAAAGCTAAGAATCTATACACCAAAGAACTAGACTGGATGCGCCGCCAGCCCAAAGCACGCACCACCAAATCAAAATCTCGTATAGACGATTTTTACAAAATTAAAGAACAAGCTCACAAACGCCGAAAAGAACACTCCGTACAACTCGAAATCAATATGGAACGCTTAGGAAGCAAAACTGTTGAGTTTCACAACGTAAGCAAAGCTTTCGGGCAGCTACAGGTGCTCAACAAATTCAGCTACAACTTCCTGCGAGGCGAGCGCGTAGGTATTATTGGCAAAAACGGCACTGGTAAATCTACCTTCCTCAATCTACTTACAGGAGCAGTCCCCCCCGATAGTGGTAAAATAATCGTAGGTGATACCATCAAATTCGGCTATTACACCCAAGAAGGTATAGAAGTAATACAAGGACAAAAAGTAATAGAAGTAATACAAAAATACGGCGACTACATCCCTTTGCTCAAAGGACGTACCCTTTCAGCAGCACAATTGTTAGAACGCTTCCTATTCGACCGCAAAAAACAATACGATTATGTCGAAAAACTCAGCGGGGGCGAACTCAAGCGGCTTTACCTATGCACGGTACTTATCCAAAACCCCAATTTTTTAATCTTAGACGAGCCCACCAACGACCTCGACATCGTTACGCTAAACGTACTAGAAGATTTTTTATTAGATTACCCAGGTTGCTTAGTAGTCGTATCGCACGACCGCTATTTTATGGATAAAATAGTCGATCACCTTTTTGTATTCAAAGGCAAGGGCGAAGTAGAAGATTTCCCTGGCAACTACACCGATTACCGCGTGTATGAAGAAAGCACCCCGCCCGCAGACGAAACCCCTAAAAAAGAAACAACCAAAAATACGTGGCGTAAAGACGGAATGAAAGGGCTTTCTTTCAGCGAACAGAAAGAATACAATCGGTTAGAAAAAGAGATTGCCACCTTAGAAGAAAAAAAAGCAGCTATCGAAGCCGCTTTTGCTGCTGGCAATCTCACCCCCGATGAGATACAAAGCCAGTCTGTAGCCTTACAAGAAACCCTAATGTTTATTGAAGAAAAAACAGAACGTTGGTTTGAATTAACAGAAAAACTTACCAACTAAAAAAACGATGAGCCAATTTGCAGATTGGCTCATCGTTTATTTGTAAACAATCACATTAAATCGATTTGCGGTAAGAGCGCCACCAGCGTTCAGGAATAATACCCTTTGTTGCTTCTTCATAATCCTGATGCAAGCAAGGTATAAGCCCCGAAGGAACGTGATTTTGTGGCGAAGAATACTTATCACCACCAGGTTTCATCCACCAGCGTTCCGTTTGTGTACTCCTAAAGAACTCTATTTGTATATCATCTATAGGAACTATATATTTTGTGTAATTCTCATCAGTAATTACAGGCAATTCCTTGATGCGGAAATTAAATCCCTCATAAAAGTACCATACCATTTGGGCTAATAACTGATAAGCCAAATTAGTAGATGGAATATTAAATATACCTGCAATTTGCACATTGCTACTAATGCCAGCATAACGTGTAATCGTACATATCTCTCTACTATTAAACCCATTTACATACCCTATAGAACCAATGTCTCTTGCCTGCACCGAAGTCATATCAATACTCACAATGTCGGCATCGCGCATCGCAGGTTCTATGATGCGTAAATCGCCAGTAATATTACCCAAACGGTGTGCCTCAAAACACATCTTTTCAAGCAAATCCAACTCTTCTTGGGCTACGTAATATGATTGATAACCTATATTAGTAAAATCGAGCAGATTAACAGGAGGTTCTGAGATGAGTTTGCTCATATACGAATCCTCTATAAAAAGCTCCTCATTATTACCAAAGTCAAATTTGGCATCTACACTCACCATATTCACCATTTGCTCAAGGCTATCAAAGGCACGATACATTGCATAGGTAAGTTCTTGTACCCCACCAATTACCAGCGGTATAACTCCTTGCTTAATAAGTTCTGCCGAGATTTCTTGTATCTTTTTATAAGCCTCCTCGTCAAAATCACTTATTTTCAGGTTCCCCAAATCAGCAATTTCCATATTCCAATTCCCCAAAAAAAGAGCGTAAAGCTGCTTGCGGAAATCCTCAAACGATTGTTCTGGTGTTTCTATACAGAAAAGAGCAATTTTCACCTCTTTAAGGCTGGGCAATCCTGTAGAATACAAGTGTTTATTTATCTGGAAGCCTATTTGTTGCGGCTTGTAATCTTCTAAAGCAAGCCCAGCTTCAATAGGGTCTAAATAGTTTAGCGGCATCTTTGGTTATCTATTATCGTTATCAAGCTGCAAATATAGTGAATTATTAGTATAGTAGCAAATATAATTTCTACTACTTCTAATTTTCAAACACCAGCTTACCGTCTGCCACTAATAGTTTTATAACGCTATCTTTGTGAACACTACCACCAAGTATTTCTTTAGAAAGACGATTAAGCACTTCCTTCTGAATGATACGTTTCACAGGACGAGCACCAAACTGAGGGTCAAAGCCTTTTTGTGCCAAATAATCTACGGCTTCATCGGTAGCTTGTATTGTAATACCTTCTTTGGCTACCATCTTGATAACCGCATCGAGTTGCAAACGTACAATACTACGGATATTGTTAGCGTTGAGCGGTGTAAACATTATGATATCGTCTATACGGTTCAAAAACTCAGGGCGTACCGTCTGTTTAAGCAGTTGTAACACTTCGTTTTTAGAGGTTTCTATAGCACGCTCTGTATCATTAGCGTATTTTTCAAATGCCTCCTGAATAAGATGACTACCCATATTAGAGGTCATAATGATAATGGTATTTTTGAAGTCGGCAGTACGACCTTTGTTGTCGGTTAAGCGTCCTTCGTCTAATACCTGCAAGAGAATATTGAAAGTATCGGGGTGTGCCTTCTCAATCTCGTCTAATAGGATAACAGAATAAGGACGGCGGCGTACGGCTTCAGTTAGCTGACCGCCTTCGTCATAACCTACATATCCTGGAGGCGCACCTACCAATCGGCTCACTGCGTGTTTCTCTTGGTACTCACTCATATCAATACGCGTCATTGCGTTTTCATCGTCAAAGAGGTATTCAGCCAACGCTTTGGCAAGCTCAGTTTTACCTACCCCTGTAGTACCTAAGAAAAGGAATGAACCTATAGGGCGACGAGGGTCTTGCAAGCCTGCACGGCTACGGCGTATGGCATCCGATACCGCTTCTATAGCTTCTTCTTGTCCTACTACGCGTTTGTGCAATTCGCTTTCAAGTTTCAATAACTTCTCACGTTCGCCTTGTAGCATTTTTGATACCGGTATGCCTGTCCATTTAGCTACTACCTCAGCTATATCTTCAGCTGTTACCTCTTCTTTTACTAAGGTATTGCCTTCATTCTTGTTGTCTAAATTCTCTTGTAAGGTAGCCAATTTGGCTTCAGCTTCTTTTATTTTGCCGTAGCGCAATTCAGCCACTTTACCATAATCACCTTCACGTTCAGCTTTGCTTGCTTCCAGTTTGTATTGCTCAATAGCCTCTTTGGTAGCTTGTACCTCGTCTATCACACTCTTTTCGCCTTGCCATTTAGCATAGATAGCGTTGCGTTCTTCCTTAAGGTTTGCTAACTCTTCGTGAAGTGTTTTCAGCTTAACCTCATCATTTTCGCGCTTAATAGCCTCAATCTCTATTTCAAGCTGCATTATCTTGCGGTCGAGCACATCTAACTCTTCAGGTTTAGAGTTGATTTCCATACGCAATTTAGCCGCTGCTTCGTCCATTAGGTCGATAGCTTTATCGGGCAAAAAACGATTGGTGATATAACGTTCAGAAAGTTCTACTGCTGCAATAATAGCCTCATCTTTGATACGCACCTTGTGGTGAGTTTCGTATTTTTCTTTGATACCACGAAGAATTGAAATAGCACTCTCAGTATCTGGCTCTTCTACCATTACCTTCTGGAAACGGCGTTCAAGAGCCTTGTCTTTTTCAAAGTATTTTTGATACTCATCAAGGGTAGTAGCCCCGATAGCGCGTAGCTCACCACGAGCCAATGCAGGTTTTAAGATATTGGCAGCGTCCATAGCACCTTCGCCTCCACCAGCCCCTACAAGGGTGTGGATTTCGTCAATAAACAAGATAATGCTACCATCAGAAGTTGTAACTTCCTTCACTACCGATTTGAGTCGTTCTTCAAATTCACCTTTGTATTTAGCTCCTGCGATAAGGGCACCCATATCAAGCGAGTAAATTACCTTATCTTTAAGGTTCTCAGGTACATCGCCTTTTACGATACGGTGTGCCAAACCTTCAGCAATAGCGGTTTTACCCACCCCTGGTTCACCCACCAGCATAGGGTTGTTTTTAGTTCTACGCGAAAGGATTTGTAGCACGCGGCGTATTTCCTCATCACGACCAATTACAGGGTCGAGCTTGCCACTATCTGCCAGCTGATTGAGGTTTTTAGCGTATTTGTTGAGCGAGTTGTAAGTATCTTCAGCTGATGCAGAGGTTACTCGTTCGCCTTTGCGCAACTCTTGAATGGCTTTTTCTATTTCTTTTTCGTTTACCCCTTGGTCTTTGAGGGCTTGCGCTATCTTGCTATTACTTTTGAAGATAGCCAAAAGCAAGTGCTCTAACGATACGTATTCGTCATTCCACTTTTTAGCGATGTTAACCGCTTCGTTGAGCATTGTGTTGGCTTCGCGTGAAAGCCCCATACTACCCCCCGATACCTTTGGAAAAGACTGTAAGGCAGCTTCTAAGTTTTTGCTGAGCTGTTCGCGATTGATGTTCAGTTTTTTAAAGAGGAAAGGCAATACGTTTTCGTCTACTTGCTCTATAGCTTTAAAGAAGTGCTCGCATTGCAATTCCTGATGCCCGTATTGTTGGGCAATTTGCTGAGCGGTTTGTACCGCTTCTTGCGCTTTGATAGTAAATGTATTGAAGTTCATATTATTTTCTATTTTTAGTGTTAAACATTTTCGTATAACCTAAAGACAACTTCTATACCAATCTTTAAAATATGCCATTTTGGCAGCATTCTATAAAATAAGATTCTCAAAAAAAAGAGCTTGTTCCTTATTTTCATAAGATAACAAGCTCCGTAGTTCAATAAATAACACTGACATTTTGTCAGTTATTATTTAGCTGAAAGTCCCATCTTCTTTGCTTTCTCCAGCATAAAGGTTTTGGCAGCTTCATATTCATTGGGTATTTTTCCTTCTAATATCGCTTCTTTTATTGCTTCTTTCAGTACCCCTATAGGGCGTGAAGGGGGCAACCCAAATAGCTCCATAATTTCTTCTCCACTAATAGGAGGCTGAAAGTTGCGAATATGGTCTTTTTCTTCTACTTCTACTACTTTTTGTCGTACCAATTGGAAGTTTTCGTGATAACGTTGGTATTTTTTAGGGTTTTTAGTAGTAATATCAGCTTCACAGAGGGTCATCAGGTCTTCAAACTCTTCCCCTGCATCAAATACTAAGCGGCGTACTGCCGAATCAGTAACGATATCTTCAGCTATAATGATGGGGCGCGAACTCATCTTCACCATCTTTTGCACATATTTCATCTTGTCGTTTAGGGGCATACGCAAACGTTTAAAAAGATGATACACCATTTTACTACCCAAAAACTCATGCCCGTGAAACGTCCAACCTACTTTTTTGTCAAAACGTTTTGTAGGTGCTTTGCCTATATCGTGCAGAAGAGCTGCCCAACGCAGCCACAAATTATCGGTATGTTCTGCAATATTATCTACTACCTCCAGCGTATGCCAAAAGTTATCCTTATGCCTTTGTCCGTCCTGCTCCTCTACTCCTTGTAGCGCAATCAGTTCTGGTAATATATAATGTAGTAGTCCTGTTTGGTATAAGAGTTTGAAGCCTATAGAGGGTTTAGGTGAAGCAAGAATCTTATTCAGTTCGTCTACAATACGTTCTTGAGAAATAATTTTCAGTCGGTCTTTTTGTTCTGTTATAGCTTGTAGTGAATGCTCCTCAATAGTAAAATTGAGCTGAGTGGCAAACCTAATAGCACGCATCATTCGTAGCGGGTCATCAGAATAAGTAATCACAGGGTCTAAGGGGGTGCGAATAATTTTATTCTGCAAGTCCAGAAGCCCGTTAAAAGGGTCTATAAGAGCTCCATAGTTAGCTTTATTTAAAGAAAAAGCCATTGCATTGATTGTAAAATCGCGTCTATTTTGGTCGTCTTGTAGGGTACCACATTCTACATATGGCTTGCGCGAGTGTTGGGAGTAACTTTCACGTCTTGCGCCTACAAATTCAATATCAAGCGTTTCGGCTTTTATCATCGCTGTTCCGAAGTTCTTAAATACCGACACTTTGGGCGTTCCTGCCAAACGCTTGGCTACATTTTCGGCTAAGGAAATTCCACTACCTACGGATACTATATCAATATCTTTTGGTAGTTTTTTCTGAAGTAAATAATCACGTACAAAGCCCCCAATCACATAAGTTTCTAATGATAGCCCATCGGCTACGTTGCTAATAAGCTGAAAAATGGGATTTGAGAGCGCTTCGGTATAATTGTTCATTAAAAATTATTAATTGTTTCACGAATAGCCACCAATCTGGTAAGTAGCCCCTCTAATAAGTCTAAGTGCAGCATATTAGCCCCATCACTTTTGGCAGTAGCGGGGTCAAAATGCGTTTCTATAAACAATCCGTCTACATTATTTACTACCGCAGCTCGTGCAATAGTTTCTATCATATCAGGTCTGCCCCCTGTAACGCCTGTTTGTTGGTTGGGCTGTTGCAATGAGTGGGTAACATCCATCACCACTGGTGCAAAATGGCGCATTGTAGGTATTCCTCTAAAATCTACAATCAAATCTTGATAGCCAAACATTGTACCTCTATCGGTAATTAGTGCTTTTTTATTACCACTATCTATAACTTTCTGTACGGCGTGTTGCATACTTTCGGGACTCATAAATTGTCCTTTCTTAAGATTCACGATTTTTCCTGTTTTGGCAGCAGCTACTACCAAATCGGTTTGGCGTACTAAAAAAGCAGGTATTTGCAACATATCTACATATTCGGCAGCCATAGAGGCATCGCTCACCTCGTGAATATCGGTAACTGTAGGCACAGAAAAGGTTTCGCCTACTTTTCGCAATATTTTCAGGGCTTTTTCATCGCCTATTCCTGTAAATGAATCTATACGGCTGCGATTGGCTTTTTTAAAACTCCCTTTAAAAGTGTAGGGAATATTTAGCTTATCTGTAATATTTACAATTCGTTCGGCAATCCTCAGTGCCATTTCTTCTCCTTCAATAGCACAAGGTCCTGCTAATAGAAAGAAATTATCTTCTTTATTCATTTTTATTAGTCGTTAGTCGTTAGATTGTTGTGTTATATTATTAGGGTAATTATTATTTTTTTTAACCATTAATCATTATTTTGATATTAGTTGCAAACAACTTCACTGCTATCGCCAACAATATAACTCCGAAAAACTTATGTATTACGGTAATGCCCTGTTTTCCAAGTATTTTTTCAATTTTCACTGACGATTTAAGTCCTATGTATACAATAATAATATTAATGAGAATGGCAATGATGATATTCTCTACGTGATATTCGGCGCGGAGTGAAAGCACTGTGGTAAGAGCTCCTGCACCTGCTACCACCGGAAAAGCCAAAGGCACTATCGATGCCGATTCAGGTGTAACATCTTTATAAAGTGTAATACCCAAAATCATCTCTAAGGCAAGAAAGAAAAGTACAAAAGCACCCGCTACTGCAAACGATTCGACAGTAACACCAAAAAGATTCAGCAACTCCTTCCCTATAAATAAAAACACAATCAACAACACCCCTGCTACTATAGCAGTTTTCTCCGATTCAATCCTACCAGCCTTCTTTCGCAAATTAATAATCAAAGGAATACTCCCTAAAATATCTATTACCGCAAACAATACCATTGTTGCTGAAACAATCTCTTTAAAATCAATATTCATAATTATTTAGTTTTTTATATGTCTTACTGAGCTAATCGCACGTACCTAATATAGCCTTTTCCTTCTACTTTTGTGTTTAGATTGGCTGTAGTAAGTTCTATTTCGGCATCTTGTGCATAATAATTGGCATCTTCTACAGCTGTTTCAAAACGGATTTTATAGCCTTTGTTGAACTTATCGTCTGTTAAGCTAATTATTTTTACTGTACGTTCGCCTGCACCAATGGTAGCTCCTGTAATTCCATCGATGGTTTTGCGCTTGCCGTAGAATTTCCACCATTGGGGAAGTTCACTATACCACTCTGGGTCATCGCCAATCACTTGTAATGTTTGCTCGTATTTTCCTTCGGGATTGATGAGCGAAGCTACTATGTAAGCCCCTTCGCCTTTATAATTGGTGAGCTGAATTAAACACTTGTATTTTTTAGTTTCTACCTGAGCTACAAAGCCTACTGCAAGTAGTACTACTACTGCTAAGGCTATTATTAAAGAACTTTTTTTCATACTTTTACTATTTTAAGAAATCTATATTTTTATCGTGTAATTTTTCATTTTCTTTTGCTAAGTCATAGGCAGTTTCGCCCAAATCGGTTGTAATTGTCTTATCAGCACCTTTACTCAACAAAAATTGTAAGATATCAGTATCTCCGGCTATCATTGCGGCAATTTGCAAAGGGGTAACTCCTTCTTTATTCTTTACATTGATGGGCAAACCAAGTTCTGCTATAAGCTCTAATATTTTTTTATCGCCTCTTTTTACTGCGTGATGATAGAGTGTATTCCCTTCATTATCTACTACTGAAGCATCGGCTTTTAAATCTAACAACAAACGTATTACCTCAGCCTTGTTATTATCTACTGCCAGCGTAAGTGCCGAATAACCATCGCTATTCACGGCATTGATATTCTGTGATTTTTCGGCTAATAGTTTTACTACTTCTGCACTATTGAGTGCTGCGGCATTCATCAGCGGTGTTCTGCCTCCTTTTTCAGCATTTACTTGATTGGGGTCATTCCCTTTCTCTAATAGGTAATTGATTACTGCCACATCGCTGTTTTTGCCTGCAACTACATACAAAGGTGTGAGCCCATTAGCATTTTTTTGGTTGGGGTTGAGCCCTAACTGCTCTAAATAGATATAAAAATCTACTTTATTAGTAAAACGTTTTGCACCACGAGCAGCGGCAAAGAAAGCGTTTTCACCTTTTTTATTTACGGCTTTTACATCAATACCTTTTTTTATCAGCTCGTCAATCACTTTTTTATTGCCTTTAGTAGCGGCGTAATAAATGGCGTTATTGCCGTTGTTATCTACTGCCTCAAGCTTCAGCCCTTTTTTAACAAAGTAATTAGCGGCTTTAAGGTCGGTAAGGTCTGGCAACAACAATAGCAAAGCCGAAGCTCCTTCGTTATTGGTATCGGTTATAGAGGCTCCGTTTTTCAGCAATAGGTCGTAAATAGCTTTGTTTGACTGCCCGCCTACTGCTGCAAAAAGTAAGGGCGTAAGTTGGTGTGATTCTTTGATGTTTACCTTTGCTCCTTTGCTAAGTAAATATTTCATCACGGGCACATTGTTTTGGTAGGCAGCCCAAAAGAGATAGGTGCGCTTGTCGTGAGTGAGTTTATCTACTCCATTTCCTTCAATATCAATGAGATATTGTATTGTTTTTTGAGGTGCATTGTTCATTATTGCCAAAGTGGTAGCATCAAATGCACGGTCGTTGAGTGCTATAGGGTTATTTTTTTCGTTAATATCTTTGGCTACTTGTTGTGGTGAGGGGTTGGCTTTCCAATATTCATTGGTTAAAAAGGCATTTTGTGCCCAGCTTGCTGATGAAGCTATGATTCCCAGTGAAAACAAAATTTTTCTCATAAGATTATCTATTTAGAATTGTAGGCGCAAAGGTACAAAATAATTATTAATGTTTTAATGATTAACGATTAATTTTCGGTGCGAGCCGCACAGGTTTTTATCTTTCGCTTATCCTTCGCTTATCCTTCGCTCAACC
>NZ_KB291313.1:38630-80169 GCF_000318275.2 Capnocytophaga sp. oral taxon 332 str. F0381 | reverse complement strand
TCCTTCGCTCAACCTTCGCTCAACCTTCGCTCATAAATTGCTAACTTTGTTGTAGAGGGGAATGATGAATTTACAGCCATCGGCGCACTTTTAGGCAATAGTTTTCGTATTCTTTGCCAAATTTCAATTTTAGTACACGTTCTTCTGGAATGATTTGAAAGTGTGTCATATAGGCTATGAATAGCGGTATTCCTATCCAAGCTAGAAGATAAGTGAGCCATATAGTCCAAGCTATCAAACAGCAAGCCAAGCCTACGTACATTGGGTTACGGCTGAGCTGATATACACCCTTTGAAACAAAATGAGTAGCTTGCGAGGGGGTGAGAGGATTGATAGTAGTACGAGCTTTATGAAAACTCCAAACACCTGCGAATGCAATGCCTATACCTATCCCTGCAACGGCTATAGCCACTAGGGGCATACGAGGCAATGCTAAAAATGGTAATAAACGAGTAATCCCCCACATTATCAAGGCGCAAATAATCCATACTGCAGCTGGTGGGAGTTTGAGTTCTAAATTCTTCATTTTCTATTATTTTAAGGCAAAGGTAGTGATATTTTGATAATTAGCAAATATCGTTAAAGAACTCTAAAAATTTTGTTTTGTAAGACGAGATTAACGAAAATCAAAAAATTATAAAAAATATTTGCAAGATTCAATAAATATTAGTACATTTGTGCGATAAAATAACCCTCAGAAAGGACTTAATTAACTTCCTTCTGACTTAAATTATAGATTATATGAAAGTTACAGTTGTAGGTGCAGGTGCCGTAGGAGCGAGCTGCGCCGAGTATGTTGCAATTAAAAACTTTGCTTCAGAAGTTGTTCTAATTGACATCAAAGAAGGATTTGCCGAAGGAAAAGCTATGGACTTGATGCAAACTGCATCTCTTAATGGCTTTGACACTCGTATCGTGGGCGTTACTAACGATTATTCTAAAACGGCAGGTAGTGATGTTGCTGTAATCACTTCGGGGATACCACGCAAACCTGGTATGACACGCGAGGAACTGATTGGTACTAATGCTAACATTGTAAAATCGGTGGTAGAACAGCTTGTAAAATACTCACCCAACGTAATCGTGATTGTGGTGAGTAACCCTATGGACACTATGGCTTACTTGGTGCACAAAGCTACCAACTTACCTAAAAACCGTATCATTGGTATGGGTGGGGCTCTTGATAGTGCTCGTTTTAGATACCGCCTTGCCGAAGCACTTAACTGCCCTATCTCAGACGTTGATGGTATGGTAATTGCTGCTCACAGCGATAGTGGTATGCTTCCTCTTACTCGCCTTGCAAGTTATCGTGGTGTACCTGTATCGGAATTCCTAAGTGCTGAACACTTGGCACAAGTAGCTGATGATACTAAGGTGGGTGGTGCTACGCTCACTAAACTTTTGGGTACTTCGGCTTGGTATGCTCCTGGTGCTGCTGTATCTGCTCTCGTACAAGCTATTGCTTGCGACCAAAAGAAACTCTTCCCTTGCTCTGTATTACTTGAAGGTGAATACGGTGAAAAAGATGTATGCGTAGGAGTACCTGTACTGATAGGTAAAAACGGAGTAGAAAAAATCGTGGAATTAAAACTAAACGATGCTGAAAAAGCTAAATTTGCTGAAAGTACTGCTGCAGTACGCGAAGTGAATAAAGCACTTTAATAAGTTTACAAGAAAAGAGAGGCTGCCTCGTGTGAGACAGCCTCTCTTTTTTGTATAATAATAAACTATGCTTTATTATCAGCCCATTGTAATCTATCTGCTTGGCTATAAGCCCAAGGGGCACCATTGTTTTCTATATTATTCATCATCATATTCAGTTCATTGGGTGCTCCCGACTGTTCCATCACAACATATTGGCGCATATCCATAATTATCTCCAACGGATTAATACTCACGGGGCAAGCCTCTACGCAAGCATTGCAAGTGGTGCAAGCCCATAGCTCTTCGGCTGTAATATAATCACCTAAAAGTGTTTTGCCATCAGGTTCAAACTTTCCTTTATGACGGTCTATATTTCTACCTACTTCCTCTATTCTATCACGAGTTTTCATCATAATTGCACGAGGTGAGAGTTTTTTGCCTGTAAGATTGGCTGGGCATTCATCGGTACAACGCCCACATTCGGTACAAGTGTAGGCACTTAGTAGTTGTACCCAAGTGAGGTCGGTAACATCTTGTATACCAAATTTTTCGGGAGGAGTGGCGCTTTCAGTAGTAGTTGCAAAAGGGTCGGCTTCGGGGTTTAGCATTAGTTTTACCTCATTGGTAATGGCTTCATTTACCTTAAAAGCTCCCATAGGGCGCAAAGATGCAAAATAAGTATTAGGAAAGGCTAATAATATATGCAGATGTTTGGAGTAATACAAATAATTCAAAAAACACAAAATACCAATAATGTGTAGCCACCAACAAGTACGTTCTATAATAATAAGAGTACCTACGGAAAAGCTCTCTATCAAAGGTATCAATATTTTGCTAATAGGAAAATAGCCTGCTTGCAGATAATGAGGTGCGTTTAGTGCTTGCAGTTGTGCATCGGCAGCGTTCATCAGCAAAAAAAGAAGCATTATTGTAGTTTCGGCATAAAGAATGAAATTTGCATCTTTCTTAGCCGAGCCTTTCAACTCAGGTTTTTGAAAGCGAGATAGCTTCAGCAGATTACGCCTTACCCAAAAGGTAATAATGGCAACAATCACCAAAAGAGCTAATACTTCAAAACTACCAATAACAATATTATAGAAAGTACCTAAAACGGCAAAGATTCTGTGTGTTCCTACAATACCATCAATTACAATCTCCAGCAGCTCTATATTTATAATAAAGAAACCTACATAAACTATAATATGCAGTATTGCAGCCACAGGGCGTACTGTCATTTTGCGTTGCCCCAAAGCAATACGCAACATATTCTTGAGGCGTTGTTTCTTATTATCTTGTACATTTATAGGTTTACCTAAACGAATGTTACGGATGAGCTTCTTACAATTATAAATAAAAAAACCTCCTCCTATACAGAGAAGTACTACAAATACTATGTTAGGAATGAGGTTCATCAAATTATAAATAAGTTATTTTGCTTTTTGTTCGTCTTGAGGTTCGTATGTTTTAGCTTTTTTGCCAAATACGGAGAAGTGTACATAGCGTTTTGGATTCAGACGGAAGTCTTCTAACAAGAGTTCTAATTGTTTAGCCGATTTATCTAAATCTTTATAAAGTGCTTCGTCTTTTAGTAGTTTGCCTATTGTTCCGTTGCCACTTTCTACGCTTGCTAAAAGAGTATTGAGGTTGGCAAGTGTTTTTTGAGCGTCGGCTATTGTTTTATTAAGTTCTGTTGCTGATAATTCGCTTGATAGTTTAGCAAGTTCTGCTGTCATCTTATTGGCATTTTGCAAAGTAGCTTGCAAGTTTGCCTGATTGGCTATCAGCATATTGTTAAGTGTTACTGAAGCTTTATTGAGATTGCGCATTGTAGCACTAAGCTCGGCAATAGCACCTTTAAGTTCTGAAGTGGTTTGTGCATCTAAAATTTTATTTACACCTGTAAGGGTGGTATCAGCTTGATTTAATAAGCGATTTAGCTTTTCTTGGGTAGGCTTAATAGATGAAGAAATTGATGCCAGCATATCTTCTTGTATGCGAGCCTGAAATTCGCCTTCCGATTCGATAACAGGAGCATTGTCAAAGGCAGGAAGTATTTGCAATCCTGCACCTCCTAATAGGCTATTATACAGTTCGGCTACACTATTTTTAGAGAATTTGTATTTATCTGCACACTGCATAGTAACCTTTATTTTTCCTGTTTCTTGTTCCAAATCAACAGATTCTACATTCCCTACTTTCACACCATTTACTGTTATTTGAGTACCTGCTTTCAATCCTCCCGAATGAGGAAAGTAGGCATAATAAGTATTAGTACTTTCAAATAAAGCTCCTTTAGCTATCTTTAGCCCTATAAAAAATATTATTGCAACTGCAGCAATAAATATAAGTAATTTTAAAACTCGTGATTTTTTCATTTGTTTCTTTTTTAAGTTTATTTTTCTAACTGTTTAGCTTTTTCAACAGTAATGCGTTTGCCTTCCAAAAAAGCACATATGTAAGCATCTTTATAACCTTTTTTTTTTGCAGTATTCAGTAAATCAAGGGCTACTTTATGTTTGTTTGTATTACCGTAATAATAAACCCATACATTACCATCTTTTACCATTGATATAGGCGATAAACCACTAAAGTTAAAAGCCTTAGGCTCCACCTGCTTAGGGCTTGATGATATTTGTATTTTATAAATAGGGGTGCTATTACTTTTCGTACTACTTGTTTTAGGAGGTGTAGGACGATGTTTGCGCCCAGTACCTTGTACTGATATTATATCATCTGATGATACACCTGTACTTTGTCCTCGTACCCACTTTTTATAAGTAACAATAGCATTGGCTATATTTTCAGCAAACTCTTCTTGTCCTTTAGAAGAAAGCAAAAACTTGCGCTCCTCGTTATTTGTTAAGAAAGCAGTTTCTATAAGTACGCTTGGCATATAGGTTTGGTGCAGAACGATAAACCCTGCTTGTCGTACCCCTCTATTGGTACGCTTCATCACCCCAGTAAGCTGATTTTGTATTATCTTAGCAAGCTGAATACTCTGTTCCAAGAACTCTTCTTGCATAATAGAGAGTCCTATAATAGATTCGGGAGAATTGATATTGTATTGGGCATATTTTTTCTTGTAGTTATCTTCCAAATAAATCACAGAGTTTTCGGCTTTTGCTACCTCAAAGTTCTGTTCATTTGCATTGAGCCCCAGCACATAGGTTTCAGCACCATCCACTTGTGTTTCGTGTGCATTGCAGTGCACTGATACAAATACATCTGCTTTATTTTTATTGGCTATATCACCGCGCTCATACAAATCTATAAGTTCATCGGTTTTACGAGTGTAAATCACCTTAATATCAGGATAAGCCTCCAATTTTTTACCTACAAGTAACACTATTTTTAGTACTATGTCTTTTTCATAGATAGTTTTATCTACTACTTTACCCGGGTCTTTACCTCCGTGTCCAGCGTCTAAAACTACTTTAAATACTGGTGTTTTCTGAGCATAACCAACAGAAAACATCACCAAAAATAGCTGAAAAAGAATACAACGTAAAACAGACATTCCTATAATTTTTTCTCTAAATTTGGGCAAAGGTACGTGTTTTAGTTTAATGCACCAAACTTCTATTATTATTTTAACTGATTATTAACGATTGGAACGCTACTTCATCTATAATTTTCACACCCAAACTCTCGGCTTTTTCACGCTTGCTGGGTCCCATTTTATCACCAGCAATCACGTAATCGGTTTTAGAAGATATTGAAGAACCTACTTTGCCACCGTGTTGCTCTATGAGTGCTTTTAGCTCGTCACGTGAATATAAACTAAATCCCCCCGATACCACAAACGTCTTACCTTTAAGTGTATCCGTTTGCCCTGCAGTAGCTTCTGCCGATAATTCAAACTGCAAGCCGTATTCCTTCAGCCTATTGATAAGTTCTTTATTGTATTCTTCCTGAAAAAAGTTCACTACACTCGTAGCTATTTGGTTACCTATTTCATCTACCTCTACGAGTTGTTCCACTGTAGTATTTTCAAGAGCTGTTATATTTTTGTAATGCCGTGCCAATTTCTTAGCTACCGTTTCGCCTACATAACGAATACCCAAAGCAAATAGCACCCTTTCAAACGGCACTTCTTTAGATTTTTCAATTCCCTTTACAATATTTTCAGCACTCTTCTTCGCCATACGTTCTAAAGGCAATAACTTTTCTACCGTTATTTCATAAAGGTCGGCGTAGTTCTCTATAACGCCTGAACGGAAGAGCAGTTCTACCGTCTCCTCGCCCAAACCTTCTATATCCATAGCCTTACGCGATATAAAATGCTGTATCTTTCCAGTAATTTGAGGCGGACAGTGGTAGGTATTGGGGCAGTAATGCTGAGCCTCCCCTTCATTGCGCACCAATTCGGTATCACATTCGGGGCAATGTGTAATATAACTAACAGGTACTGCATCGGGTTCTCGCTTGTCTAAATTCACTCCCACAATTTTAGGAATGATTTCTCCTCCTTTTTCTACATATACCCAATCACCTATGTGAATATCCAATTTTTCAATTTGGTCGGCATTGTGTAATGAAGCACGTTTTACGATAGTACCTGCTAAAAGTACAGGTTTCAAATTAGCTACAGGAGTAATCGCGCCCGTGCGCCCCACTTGGTATGAGATACTCTCCAGCTGCGTATCTACTTGTTCTGCCTTGTATTTATAAGCCATTGCCCAGCGCGGCGATTTAGAGGTATAGCCCAACTCTTGTTGTTGCGCTACGTTATTCACTTTTATCACTACCCCATCGGTTTCATAAGGAAGTGTGTGGCGTTTGGTATCCCATTCATTGATGAAATCCATCACCTCTTGAGTAGAATGACATAAGCGCGAGTAATTAGGCACTTTGAATCCCCACTCTCTAGCTTTCTCTAAACTTTCAAATTGGGTAGCAATACCTGTGTCACCCACCAAAAAATACAACAAACAATCCAAGCCACGTTTTGCTACCTCAGCAGTATCTTGTAATTTCAAACTACCACTAGCCGTATTACGCGGATTCATAAAAGGATCTTCACCCGCAGCTACACGTTCTTGATTTAGTCTTTCAAAAGCCTTTTTAGGCATTACTATTTCACCCCGTATATAAAAACGCTGTGGATAATCTCCTCGCAACTGTAATGGTACTGAACCAATGGTACGTACATTAGCCGTAATATCATCTCCTTGAATACCATCTCCTCGTGTAGTAGCTTGCTTCAGCTTGCCGTCTTCATAAAGTAAGTCTATAGAAGCCCCATCATATTTCAGTTCGCAAGTAAAACTAATATCTTCACTTCCCAACGTTTTGATAATCCGCTGCTCCCATTCCTCTATATCTTCTTTAGAATAAGAGTTATCCAACGAATACATTCTATATTCGTGTACTACTGTAGGAAAATTCTTAGTAATGCTTCCTCCTACACGCACAGTAGGCGAGTTTTCATCATAAAATTCGGGGTGCGCCTGCTCCAAAGCCTGTAATTCTTTCAGTTTTTGGTCAAATTCGTAATCCGAAATTGTAGGCGTATCAAGCACGTAATAGTTATAATTATGCTGGTTTAGCTCATCGCGTAATTGTTGTATTTTTTCTTTCATATCTGTCAATTTTAAGACAACATTTTCTGGGCTTTTTTTACACCCTCCACAAAGGTATCTATTTCATCAAAGGTATTGTAAACAGCAAAACTTGCGCGTATGGTACCAGGTATATGGTAAAAATCCATAATAGGTTGCGCACAATGGTGCCCCGTACGTACCGCTATCCCCATTTTATCCAAAATAGTCCCTACATCATAAGGGTGTATACCTTTCAGGTTAAACGATATCACTGCCGTACGTTTCTCTAAATCAGGATTACCATAAAGGATAATTCCCTCTATAGTTTGTAGTTTTTCAATAGCATATGCTAGTAATTTATGCTCATAAGCAGCCATATCTGCCAGCCCCAGTGAGTGCATATAGTCTATAGCAGTTCCAAAGGCAATACCTCCACAAATATTAGGTGTTCCAGCCTCAAATTTATAAGGCAAATCAGCGTAAGTACTCTTTTCAAAGCATACCTCTTTTATCATTTCGCCCCCCCCCTGATAAGGCGGAAGTGCCAAAAGTAATGCTTCCTTACCATAAAGCATTCCTATACCTGTAGGCGCATACATTTTGTGCCCCGATACGGCATAAAAATCAACATCAAGGGCTTGCACATCTATTTGAAGGTGAGGTGCAGCTTGTGCCCCATCTACAATTACCACAGCTCCTCGCTGGTGAGCCAACTCTATAATTTCCTTTATAGGATGTATGTTCCCCAAAGCATTCGATACGTGTTGTACACAAACTATTTTAGTACGCTCAGTAAGCAAACGGCTATATGCCTCTAAATCCAAAATCCCATACTCGTTCATTGGGATTACTTTCAGGATAGCGCCACTACGTTGGCAAGCCAACTGCCAAGGAACAATGTTACTATGGTGTTCTGAAGCCGAGACAATTACCTCATCGCCAGCCTGCATTAGAGCACCATAACCACTCGCTACAAGGTTGATACCGTGTGTAGTACCCGCTGTAAAAAGTATTTCGGAAGATTTTTGTGCATTAAAGTGTTTTTGTAGTTTTTGTCGTGCTTGCTCATACAAATCGGTAGCTTCTTGGCTAAGAGTATGTACTCCTCTGTGTATGTTAGCATTCTCATACGAATAGTATTGCACTATCCTATCTACCACTTGCACAGGAGTTTGCGAGGTAGCACCATTATCAAAATAAATAAGAGGTTGTTTATTTATGAGGCGCTTCAATATAGGAAAATCAGCGCGTATTTCGTTTATCGTTTTCATACTGATTTATCAGTTTAAATCTATTTCCAACTGCAAAGAAAAGGTTTTTTTTTGAGGATAGCAAATTTTTCTTACTTTTGTGGCATAATAAATTAATTTTCAATGAAAATAGAAGACTTACAATCCATAGCCAAAACTTTTAGTAGTCCCGTATATGTGTATGATGCTGATAAAATCAGCAGCCAATACCAGCGCCTTACTAACGCTTTTGCCAATGTACCTCATTTGCGTATCAACTACGCTATGAAAGCCCTCTCCAATCTATCAGTTTTAAAGCTAATGAAAAAATTAGGGGCTGGGCTCGATACTGTTTCCATTCAGGAGGTTCAATTGGGCTTACGAGCAGGCTTTGCCCCCTCACAAATCATCTTCACTCCCAATGGTGTTTCTATGAATGAGATAGAAGAGGCTATGCAATTAGGCGTACAGCTAAACATTGATAACCTTTCTTTTTTGGAACAGTTTGGCAGTAAGCACCCCGAAGTACCCGTTTGTATCCGTATCAATCCTCACGTAATGGCAGGGGGTAATGCTAATATTTCGGTAGGTCATATTGATAGTAAATTTGGTATTAGTATCCACCAAATACCTCACATTCTTCGTATTGTAGAGAATACCAAAATGCACATCAACGGTATCCATATGCATACGGGTAGCGATATTTTAGATATTGATGTATTCCTTTATGCTGCTGAAATTCTGTTTGAAACTGCTAAACATTTCAAAGATTTACAATTTATTGATTTTGGTAGTGGTTTCAAAGTGCCCTACAAGGAAGGCGATATACAAACCAATATTGAAGAACTGGGCGAACGCCTAAGTAGCCGTTTTTTAGAATTTTGTAAAGAATACGGGCGAGACCTTACTTTAGCTTTTGAACCAGGTAAATTTCTCGTAAGCCAAGCTGGATACTTTTTAGTGAAAGTAAATGTCATCAAGCAAACTACCTCTACTGTATTTGCCGCCGTTGATTCTGGCTTTAATCACCTCATCCGCCCTATGTTTTACGGGGCTACTCATTACATTGAAAACATATCCAACCCACAAGGGCGCAAGCGTTTTTATTCGGTAGTGGGTTATGTGTGCGAAACTGATACTTTTGCATCAAACAGACAAATAGCCGAAATTACAGAAGGTGATATTTTATGCTTTCACAATGCAGGGGCTTATTGCTACACTATGGCAAGCAATTACAATTCTCGTTTGCGCCCTGCAGAGGTTCTATGGATTAACAATGAAGCAAAGTTAATTCGCAAAGCCGAGAGTTTTGATGATTTACTACGAAATCAAATCGAAATTGATATTTAAATTGTAGAGGCGATTTGCCAATCGCCCCTACAAAACAAACTTTCCGGACTTCCTTTTTAATTTTCTTTTATCATTGCTTCTCGCACTTTTTTAAAGAGCTCTGAAGAGTATACAAAGTCGGTAACAGCTTCGTTATCTGTTCTAAATATCGTATCTTTAGACCCTTCCCATTCTTTATAACCATTCTTCAAGAATACAATTTTAGCACCAATCTCCATCACCGAGTTCATATCGTGCGTATTGATAACCGTTGTAATATTGAATTCTTGGGTAATTTCTTGTATAAGATTGTCTATTACTATAGAAGTTTTAGGATCAAGACCAGAGTTAGGCTCATCACAAAACAAATAGTGCGGATTATTCACTATAGCCCGTGCTATTGCTACCCGCTTCTGCATACCCCCTGAAATTTCAGAAGGTAATTTGTGTTCTGCATTCACCAAATTTACTCGGCTAAGTACTACATCAGCACGTTCACGAATTTCACTATCGGTTTGTTCTGTAAACATCTTTAGCGGAAACATCACGTTTTCAAGTACAGTCATCGAGTCAAACAAGGCACTCCCTTGAAATACCATTCCCATTTTTTGGCGCAAGGCAATACGTTCTTTACGTTTCATATCGGCATAGCGAACACCATCGTAAATGATATCGCCGCTATCGGGTTTGAAAAGTCCTAATAAAGACTTCAGGAAGACTGTTTTTCCTGAGCCACTTTGTCCTATAATCAAATTTGTTTTCCCCTTCTCAAATGTAGTAGAAATACCCTTCAGCACCTCTACTCCATCAAATGATTTACGTAAATTTTCTACTTGTATCATATTTCTGCTGAAGCCACTACTGCCTCTTTATTGATTTTCTTTACCAATCCTTGCAATACCTTGCCAGGACCTACTTCTATGAATTCTGTAGCGCCATCAGCAATCATCTGTTGCACACTTTGCGTCCATTTTACAGGTGCTGTAAGCTGATTGATAAGGTTCTTTTTGATGTCGTTTTCATTGCTAACCGCTGTGGTAGTCACATTCTGATATACAGGGCAATAAGGCTTGCTAAAACGCGTTTGCTCTATAGCAGCTGCCAATTCCTCTTCGGCTGGTTTCATCAAAGCTGAATGAAACGCTCCTCCTACAGGCAAAATAAGGGCACGTTTCGCTCCTGCTTCTTTCATTTTCTCGCAAGCCGCTTCTACTGCTTTTATCTCTCCCGAAATCACCAACTGACCAGGACAATTGTAATTGGCAGGCGTTACAATCCCTTCTATAGAAGCGCAAAGTTCTTCTACCTTGCTATCTTCCAAGCCCAATACCGCTGCCATCGTACCAGGTTTTAGCTCGCAAGCCTTTTGCATAGCGGCTGCTCGTTTGGCTACCAACTGCAACCCATCTTCAAAAGTAAGTGTACCATTAGCCACCAAAGCCGAAAACTCACCCAATGAGTGCCCAGCAACCATTTGGGGAGCAAAAGATTTACCAAGTACTTTACTCAAGATAACAGAGTGCAGAAATATGGCAGGCTGAGTTACTTTAGTTTGTTTAAGACCTTCATCGCTACCAGCAAACATTTCTTCGGTAATAGCAAAACCTAATATATTATTAGCAGCTTCAAAAAGTGCTTTTGCTTCTGCTGATTTTTCATATAAATCGAGCCCCATTCCTACAAATTGAGCTCCTTGTCCAGGAAAAATATATGCTTTCATTATTTTATTTTTATTCTATTATTAATCACTCAAGTTACAAAGATACTTCTTTTTCAGAAAATTACCAAATAAACTACCTATTTTTTCATCGTACTATAAAAATAACGTATCTCGTATTGTTTTTTATTCTTTCTGTAGTAAGTTGTTGTTAGTACGGCGTTTTTAGAGGAAAAATCAAGCATTGCAATACCCCCTTCATCTACTACTGATTTTCGCTCTATAGCAGTATCATAGGTATAAACTGTTCTATCTACTTCGTCCCATTTATCAGCCTTGGCGTTGTACTCATAGGTGGCTGCGATAGTTCTATTACCCTCATTATCATACTGATAGGTAGCTTTTACTTTTTCTTTTGCTTCCTCGTTATAGGTTATGGCGTGCTCTAATAGGTTACCATCTTCATCGTATTTGTAGTTTTGTGCTTCTACTTGTTCAAAGCCTCCTTTATTTGTATTCCATTGGCGCTTTATATAACTTTCTATACGGTAATTTTCGTTATATTTTTCTTCAGCTAAGAAGAAGTCGTCCCATTTTTGTTCTTTTTCATTCCATCTTTGCTTCAATGAAGTTATTTTTTTAGGTGATATGCTCATTTTCTGGCAATTTCTTTCTTTAGGTTGCCATTTTCCACCTAATAACTCATAATAAACTGAATAATCTCCTACAATACTATCTTTTCCATATTCGTATTTTGCGTTATCTGTCCATTTTCCGTTTTCCCAAAGGGCTTTTACTTCTCCTTGTACTATGGTGTCGTTTCTATATATTGTTGTTATTTTTTCTTCGGGCTGCCAATCTTTTGCTTTTTGCGCTCTGTTATAGGTAATACGCTCTATTTTGTTTCCTTTTTCATTTTCTAAATAGGTTTCCTTACTATTGGGTTGCCAACGGCTCCCTTCAGGACATTTATAAACAATATAATAATAGTAATTACCTTTTTTATAGAGCTCTTCTTTGCGCTCTTTCACCCATTTATTTTTAAATGAGGTATAAACAGAAGTAGTTTTCTTGTCTTTGCCAAATTTATAGGTTTCTTTTTGGTATTTTTCCCACTTTTCATCAGATTTTCGTCTGTCATAGGTCTCATATAAGATATTTCGTCCGTCTTTATCGTATTTAAACACACTTTTTCTTATATAAGGGTTCATTGTCATTACAGTATTTTCTTTTATGAGTGTACGTTTTGCCTCATCGTAATGTTGCTTGTTTATATAAACGCCCTCTATACCACCTTCATCTGTTGCCCATAATTGGGTTTGAAGGCTATCTAAATGCATACGTTGTGCTTGTACCAAAAAAGTACTACACAGGGTCAATAATAAGAGATAGATTTTCATAAGCTCATACATTTTTGTAAAATATCTTTAGCTACCGCTTCTTTGTGTTTCAGCGGAAACTCTTGTAGTTGCTGGGCAGTGATAAAAGTGATTTTATTAGTATCAGTGCCAAAACCAGCACCTTTATCTCGCAGTGAGTTGAGTACTATGGCATCTAAATTTTTCTTTTGGAGTTTAAGCTGCGCATTTTCTACTTCGTTTTCGGTTTCTAATGCAAAGCCTATGAGTTTTTGGGTAGTTTTGAGTTTACCCAAAGAAGCAAGTATGTCTACTGTAGGTATTAATGTAAGAATAAGTTCATCACCTTTCTTTTTAATTTTCTGGGGAGCTACTTCAGCAGGGGTATAGTCAGCCACAGCTGCAGCAAGTATAGCCATATCACAAGTTTCAAATTGGGCTACTGCGGATTCATACATCTGTTGCGCACTCACTACCCTATGCAGATGAATCTTATTATCAATATTTTTTTCGGATGAAGGTCCCAATACCAAATGTACTTCAGCACCTTGTCTTACAGCCTCGTTAGCAATCGCAATACCCATTTTTCCTGTAGAAAAGTTCCCAATAAAACGCACAGGGTCTATAGCTTGATAGGTAGGTCCTGCGGTAATAAGTATTTTTTTGCCTTTCAGAGGAAGTGTTTCTTGTAAGGCTGTTTCTATAGAAGCAACTATATCTTCAGGTTCAGCCATACGCCCCTGCCCTACCAGTCCGCTGGCAAGCTCGCCATAAGTAGCAGGAATAATATGATTGCCAAAGCGTTCTAATTTAATAAGATTTTCGGTAACAGTGGGGTGGGCATACATATCTAAATCCATAGCTGGGGCTACCCACACAGGTTTCTTTGCCGAAAAATAAGTAGCTAATAGGAGGTTATCACACTGTCCTGAAGCCATTTTGGCAATAGTATTAGCAGTAGCAGGAGCAATGAGGAGTAAGTCTGCCCACTGAGCCAAAGCCACGTGGCTATTCCACTCACCATCAATAGTAGCAAAGTCGCTAAGTACAGGTTCTTTAGAGAGCGTACTAAGAGTAAGAGGGGTAACGAAATCTTTTGCTTTTTCAGTAAGGATAACGCGTACATTATACCCTTTTTTCACTAATAATCGCACCAATTGAGGAGTTTTATAGGCAGCTATACCGCCTGTAATGCCTAAGAGAATCTTCATCAGCCAAAAATTTTAGCAAAAAAGGCTTTAAACCATAAGGATAGCTTACAGTTTAAAGCCTTCATATGCAATATACCAATTTATTCAGTTTCACGATAGTATACTTTACCGTCCAACCACTCTTTTACTGCTATGGCTTGTGGTTTAGGCAAACGTTCATAAAAACGAGATACTTCTATTTGTTCTTTATTTTCAAATACCTCATCTAAGTTGTCATTATTAGTAGCAAAAGCCTCTAATTTTTCTACCAATTCTTTTTTGATTTCAGCATTTATTTGGTTAGCCCTTTTAGCTATAATCGAAATAGCTTCGTAAATATTTTGAGTAGGGGCTTCAATAGCAGCCTTGTTGTAAGTAATGGTAGAGGTAGGTGCGTCTATTCGTTTAAAATCCATAGTGAATAATAATTATTTTTCTTGTGTTATACTTTTTAATGAACTATTTACTTTGGCAAGCATTGTATTAGCATCTTTTTTGAATTTTGTATCAGGATATGCTTTCATTAAGGTTTCGTATGCCTCTTTAGCTACCTGTAGGCGCTCTTCCTTTTTGTGTTCTACACTATTTATAGCCCACTCATAAGCCGAGTGCAAACGTGTGTAAAGAGCCTCTTCTCTAAATACACTACCAGGGTTATTGAGCAAGAAGTTATCAAGAGATTTCATCGCTGCCTGATAGTCACGTATCAAATCGTATTGCTTTGCTATCTCAAATTCTTTTTTCTGGAGGCGAGTTAGCAAGTCCAATGTCAATTCATTAGCCTCTTTAGCATACTCAGAGTTACCATATTTATCTAAAAAAAGCTGTAACTTTTCCAATGCCTGATTGGTATAGGTTTGATCTACACTATATTTAGGAGATTCCATATACAACGATTTAGCTTCTAAAAAGGCAGCTTCTAAAGCCTTATCACTGCGAGGATACAATTTTTGTAATCGCTCAAAAGGATAAGTAGCCAGTGTGTACTGTCCCAACTGGTAATAAGCATCGCCTTGCAAGAAATAGATACGTTCGCCTTCAGGGCGACCCGCGTAATCGGCAGCTACCAATTCAAACAAACGCAGTGCTTTTTTGTATCGCTTTGCTTTGTATTGTTTCTCAGCCTCAGCATATCTTACAGCAGGGTCTGACGATTTGATAGCTTTTTGATATTCATTACAAGAGCTAAGCAATACCCCCAAAACACCGATAATTATATAATTCTTCATTAACATTTTGCAAAAGTAAATAGTTTTTTTGATATAACCAAATTATGTAAGCATTCCACCATCTACATTTAGTACCTGCCCTGTAATATAAGCAGATAAATCGGAAGCTAAAAACACACACGCATTGGCTACATCTTCAGGCTGCCCACCTCGTTTTAGTGGAATACTATCACGCCAGCCTTGTACTACTTTTTCGTCTAATACTGCTGTCATTTCAGTTTCTATAAAACCTGGTGCTATAGCATTGCAGCGTATATTGCGAGAGCCAAGCTCTAATGCAATAGATTTGGTAAAACCTATGATACCTGCCTTTGAAGCCGCATAATTACTTTGCCCAGCATTACCCTTTATGCCTACTACGCTACTCATATTGATAATCGAGCCTTTGCGCTGTTTCAACATTATGCGTTGCACAGCCTTTGTCATATTAAATACCGACTTCAAATTCACTTCTATCACCTTATCAAAATCTTCTTCCGAAATACGCATCAGCAAATTGTCTTTGGTGATACCAGCGTTGTTCACCAATATATCAACACCACCAAATTCAGCTATTACAGCATCTACGAACTCTTGAGATTGTGTAAAATTTGAAGCATCGCTCTGGTAACCTTTTACTTTTACCCCTTTAGCAGCGAGTTCTGTTTCTAATTTTTTAGCAGCCTCTACCGATGAGCTGTATGAAAAAGCTATATTTGCCCCTTGTGCAGCAAATACTTCAGCTATACCGCGCCCTATACCACGACTTGCTCCCGTGATAATTGCTGTTTTTCCTTCTAATAATCTCATTTTTATTATATTATCAATTATTAATTTGTTTATTGATTAGTTTATCCTCCCACTCGTTTCACTTTAAAGCCTTTTGCTTTTAAGTAATCCATAATCTTATCACGATAATCTCCTTGTATGATAATCGTTTCATCTTTAGTGCTCCCCCCTACCCCTAAATGAATCTTTAGCTCTTTGGCTAAAATTTTAAAATCATTATCGGCACCGTTATAGCCTTCTATAATGGTTACGGGCTTCCCTTTGCGCTTTTCATACTTACAAAGCAGTGGTTCGTCTTGCAACCATACATTAGAAGATTCTTCTTGAGGTTCTTCCTCTTCTATATGGTCGGGAAAAAGCGCTTTTAGCTGACTTCTAATATCCATCTACTTTACTTTTGTATAATGAATAATAAGTTTTGCATCGGTAATTACAGTGCCAAGAGGTGTTACAACACTTGTTTGAGGTACTTTACCTATTTGGCTACCTTGTTTATACGCCAATGAATTTGTATTTTTCACATTAGAAGCTACTGCAATAGCCAATGGTTCATTTACAGCATTATTATTATTGATAAGGTTCATTAAATGATTCGTAATCCTTACTCTATAATATGCCCCTTTATTATTCTCTTTGTGTAATTTGCTCAAGTGAACAAGCTCAGAATACGCCGATGTTTGCCCGTTAGCAGTAGGGTCAAAATTGTAATCAATAAGTGTAGTACCCGATGCAGCTTTGTATATAAATAAACGTTCAGGTTCTTTTTTATAAGTAACACTTTGGTCTACTGAAAGAATGATACTTGCATCGGTAATCATCATTTTTTCATTTTTCATTCGGGCAATATCACCTGCCGCAATAGTGAGGCTAATTGTGCTACCCATAGCCCCTCCTAAATAGAATTTATTAGGAGCATTCAGCTGGCTACCAGATTGATTTATCAAGTTCATTGCTACACCTTTTAGCGGCATATCAAAGCGTTTTTTGCTAAGTGCTGTAGTACCACTATAGGTATAAACTACTTCTATTTTGGCAGCACTCAAATCCATTAGCATCATTACCTCGTCCGATAAGTCGTTAAGGCTAATAGCAATACCTTTAAAGTATCTTTTAAATCTTTCTGAAGAAGAGAGCTCAGCACTACCTTCTTTGTCTATAATTTTTTGTTGGAAGAATGAAGCATCCAACGGCACTCGCAAACCAGGTGCTTGTATGTCATACTGTTTAGTAGTAGTGCTCAGTGTTTTAGCATCAAACTGATAACGCACCATAGGTTTGTTATCTATAGTTATTGCTGCGTTGGTTGCAGGAGTGATAGCATTGCCTATGTGGCTACTCACATCACTATCATTACTATAATATACCTTAGATTTCAAGTCTGTATCGATATCACTAAGGTAGTAGTTAAGTTCGTTTACAGCTACTTTAAATGAGGCACTTTTATTGCCATAGATAGAGTCTAACTGATATTCTGTATCTTTTTGGTAATTAGGTTCTTTTAGTAAGCTATTAGGAGTATAAAAAGGGAGGTACAGATAAGCCTCTGTTACTGTTTCACGTTCGTTTTTGTTAGTTCTTACCTCGTCTGCTTGCGAAGTTGCCCCAAAAGTAGGGTTAGCAGCCGGTAAATCCACCTGAGCCACAATAGTAACTGATTTAGTACCAAAAGGAACTTGGGTGTATTTACCTAATAAATAGCCTCCCAATCCATTAGTTTGTACCGCAGTTTGGTTTATTTGTTCTACCGAAATAGTAGGGGTAAATACATTTGTTAGATAATTAGGTTCTTTGAGGAGTGCATTATCTAATTCATTAAATGAATTGTCAGAACAAGCGCCTAAAAACATAAGTGCTATGGCTAAAAATAGTAATTTATAAATTTTATTCATTCAGTTATTTCTTATTTCTTTAATATTTTGGTATAAAAAGTACGGTATGACTCTTGAAAATTTTCTTTATCGCTGTTGTAAAGTACAGGTTTTCGCAAGTTTTTAAGGTATGTTTGGAAATCCTCAGGTATTTGCTCACTCACCACAATCACACCATCAGAATGCTTGATAGCGATACGCATCAGGTTGTGATAAGTAGGATTCTTTAAAGGTTCTATTGTTTTTTTGCTAATACCATCAAAAGCTACTTTATTGATAAGAGTGTTATCTAAGCTACCTTCAAAATCAGGATCGGTAACTGAGGTAATAATCTTACTTTCAGAAAAAATGGGTTCATCTTTGTAATAAGTACGCAGATATAGCGGCAAAAGCGTTGATACCCAGCCGTGTATATGAATAACATCGGGTAGCCAATTTAGTTTCTTAACAGTCTCTACAATCCCTTTAGCAAAGAAAATACAACGTTCGTCATTATCGGGATACATATTACCTTGTTCATCAAAAAGTGTGCCTGTACGATGAAAATAGTCATCATTATCAATAAAATATACCTGAATACGCTCTTTGGGGATAGAGGCGACTTTGATAATAAGCGGTACATCTATATCATTGATAACTATATTGATACCTGATAGCCTGATTACCTCGTGCAACTGGTGTCTACGCTCGTTTATATTGCCAAATTTAGGCATAAAAATGCGTATTTGCCCCCCATTAGCATTTACCATTCTCGGTGCTTCAAACGACAAATTAGCTAACTCACTGTAAGGCGAATACGGCAAAACCTCTGATGAAACGTACAGCACTTTTTTATCTTTCATAAAAGTATTTTTATGTTTTAAAATCGCTTAGAAAGCACAAAAGTACAAAAAAATATGTACATATCCACAAAAAATATATAAGTTTGCACCCAAAAACTTTTTATACCTATGATTTATACACAACAAAAAGCACTGCATTTAGCTATAGAAACCCTTAAAAATCAAGGGAAAACGATAGGTTTAGTACCTACTATGGGCGCACTTCACAAGGGGCATTTATCGCTGATAAAAAAAGCAATTGAAGAGAATGACACAGTTGTAGTAAGCATTTTTGTGAACCCTACACAGTTTAACAATCCTACTGATTTGCAACGATACCCACGCACTTTAGATGCCGATACGGCACTCATTGCTACCGTTGATAAAAATGTAATTGTTTTTGCACCCGAAGTAACCGACATTTACGGAAATGATGTTGCTGCTCAGCATTTTGATTTTGGCAATTTAGACAAGGTAATGGAAGGTGCTTCCCGTCCAGGACACTTCGATGGCGTAGGTACTATTGTTAAGAAGCTGTTTGAAATTGTGATGCCTAATCGTGCTTATTTTGGCGAAAAGGATTACCAACAGCTACTTATCATCAAAAAAATGGTACAACAAACAGGCTTGCCTGTTACGATTGTTCCTTGTCCTATAGTGCGCAATGAAGAAGGTTTAGCTCTTAGTTCGCGCAATGCTTTATTAAGCCCTGCAATGAAAGAACGTGCCACTTTTATCTATCGCACTTTATTAGCTGCTAAAGAGCGTTTTGCTACAGATAGCCCTACAGCGGTAGAAGCGTGGGTAAATGATGTTTTTGCTAAAGAAACTGATTTTCAGTTGGAATACTTTACAATTACTGATGCTGATACCCTATTACATATCACTCAGAAAGAAGAAGGCAAAAACTATCGTGCTTTTATAGTAGTACACGCCGAAGGGGTAAGGTTAATTGATAATATTAGTCTTTAATGATTAGTCGTTAGTCTTTAGTGTTTAGTCGTTGGTATATACTACAATCTAACGACTAAAGGCTAAGGACTAACGACTAATATTTAAGTTCTAATCAGCTAATTGTTTGGTTATTATAAATATATTTTCTTTTTGTACACCTATTACTTCGTGTTCTACCTCTACAGGTATTTGGTAAGTATCGAGGTCTTTAAGTATTATTTCTTCACCATTGATAAGGAAACGAACTTCCCCTTTTACCATAATAAGGGTTGCAGGCACATCGGTAGTATGTTTTTTGAGGATTGCACCTTCGCCTAAGGCTACAGCTACTTGCCTAATACTCTTACCATCTTTTACAAAATAGGTAGTTTGCCTATCGTTGCGAAAGGTAAGTTCATCGGCTAAATTCACTTTCTGCAATGATTGTATATGAGCTGCTGTTTTGCCATTTACGGCAGCAATTCCGTTTTTCTTCAAAATATCTTGTGCTTTACCTGCACGAATACCACGCCTACAGAAAAGTACTATATTTTCTTTACCTTTGAGCTGGTTGAGCTGCTTTTCAAGCTGTTCCAATGGAATATTGATAGCCCCTTCTACTGTACCATTAGCAAATTCTTCGGGAGTACGTACATCTACAAAAGTTACATTTTTAGCATTAATACGTTCAGCTAATGTTTGTGCTTTCGCTCCCACTATTGCCAATAATAGCAATAGCAACGTAATTGAATATTTCATATTTAAAATTATTTTGTTTGCAATTGTTTTGTTAGTTAATCAATAACTCTTCAAAAACTAACTGTTCTTGTTTTTGTTGTTTTGTAATTGTTTTTGCGTATTTCATTTCTATTTCTCTACTATCTAAATTGTATTGAGATTGTAGATTTAACCAAAATGAAGCTGGTATCTTCAACTCTTTTTCTAAAAGAAGGGCTATATCTACCGTTATATTTCTTTTTGCATTAAGAAGCTCGTCCAAATAGGATACTTCTACCCCCAAAAGAGAAGCAAATGTTTGCTGAGAAATATTTCGGGCTTCTATTTCATCTTTTATTACTTCTCCTGGATGAGTTGCTATAAAGGGAACTAATTTATTCGTAATCATATTCGTTTTTTATGTATAATGGTTATTAAGTTCTATTATTGAACAAATAGTAATCGCAGGAGTATCTTCTGTGATAGAACTTACAAATTCTATCCGATATTTATCATTTACTCTCACAGATTCTATTCCTTTTTTATCTCCTTTGAGTTTTTCATAATTTAAACTATTAAATAAAAATAGAGTTTCTATTTTTTCAGCAGCTTTTAGTATATCTATTGTCTTTATAAATCGTTTTACTATATCTTTCTGAAGTGTTTTATACTTTTTATGTTTTGTTTTTCCTTCCTCATATAGTTCTTTCAGACAATTTTCTCGAAAAATAATTTCCATAAAAGTTGTTTGACAATTAAAAGTTTTACTTACTTTTTATCAGTTAATGGCTTTTGTTTGTTGCTTCAGAAATAAACAATTAAATTGAAGTCCTATTTTATTTAATTGTTTTCATTTCCTCTATAAAGCGCAAGGCAAGTTCATCAGCTTCTGCTTGTGTTTTAGCCTCAGTATAAATACGTATGATAGGCTCGGTATTAGATTTTCGCAAGTGTACCCAGCTATGTGGAAAATCTATTTTAAGTCCATCAATAGTAGTTGTTTTTTCATAGGCATATTTTTCTTGTATCACTTGTAGCACGTGCTCGGGGTCAAGCCCTTGTGTAAGCTCTATTTTGTTCTTGCTCATATAGTACGAAGGATAGGTTTTGCGCAAGGCACTTACTGTAGTATTAGTTTCGGTGAGCAATGCCAAAAAGAGTGCTACACCTACTAAACCATCACGCCCATAATGCAACTCAGGATAGATAATTCCTCCATTACCTTCACCACCAATGATAGCGTCTACTTTTTTCATTTTAGCTACCACATTCACTTCGCCTACAGCAGCTGCTGCATAAGGCACATTGTATTTTTCAGCTAAATCACGCAAAGCTCGCGATGAAGATAAATTAGACACTACCGCGCCTCGCTGCTTGCTAAGTATATAATCAGCACAAGCTACCAAAGTGTATTCCTCGCCAAACATTTCACCTTCTTCGGTAATAATAGCCAACCGATCCACATCGGGGTCTACAACAATACCCAAATCAGCTTTTTCAGCAACTACTTTCTGGCATATATCGGTGAGGTGTTCTTTAAGAGGTTCCGGATTATGAGGAAAATGCCCTGTAGGCTCGCAGTATAAAGGTACTACTTCAGCCCCTAATCGCTCTAAAAGCATTGGGATAGCAATTCCTCCGGTAGAATTAACGGCATCAACTACTATCTTAAACTTCTTAGTGCGAATTGCTTCGATTGTTGAAAGCGGTAATAGCGAAAGTGCCGCATCTATATGGCGTTGTATATAACTATCGTTATAGCTTAGTTTTCCTAGCTCATCTACCTCAGCAAATACAATCTCATTGCTTTCAGCTATTTGTAATATCTCCTCTCCTTCTTCAGCATTGAGGAACTCACCCAAATGATTTAGCAATTTAAGAGCATTCCATTGTTTAGGATTATGGCTTGCTGTAATAATAATGCCCCCATCAGCTTGTTCCATAGTTACTGCTACTTCTACCGTAGGGGTTGTACTCAAACCAACATCCAATACATTAATACCCAACCCTATAAGTGTATTTTGCACTAAGTTCTGTACCATTTCGCCCGATAAACGCGCATCACGTCCTATCACTACTTTTATGTTTTTTTTACTGCGATGGTTTTTAAGCCAAGTGCCATAAGCTGCTGCAAATTTAACAGCATCGATAGGAGTTAGATTTTCATCGGGACTACCTCCTATAGTTCCACGAATTCCTGAAATAGATTTTATTAATGCCATTTTGTATTGATTTCTATATTATTGCTGCAAAGGTAATGCTTTTTTTTAAATTAAGCTATAAGATTTTCAAAGTTTTTTGAAGGAAAATTTAAGGCTGAAAGCCATCTTTTGGTATTCTGTTCGCTTTTGTTTTTGTAAAAATCAGGTGTAAATAGCCATTACAAGAATTGGGTGAGCGTGTAAATTAGCAGCCCCACCAAACCTCCTACTAAAGTACCATTAATACGAATAAACTGTAGGTCTTTACCCACTTCCAATTCCAATTTTTCACTAAGAGCTCTCCCCTCCCAATTAGTAATAGTCGAGCTAATAAGAGTACTTACTTCTGTTCTGTTTTTAAGTACAAATTGATAAGCCATTTTCTGAACCCATTTATTCATTTTGTGTTGTAATGCTTCATTAGTTTTTAATTGATGTATGAGCTTTTCAACAGTATTATTTAGCTCTGTAGGGTTGTTAGCGAGAGTTATAACGTAGTTATTAAGCCCTTCGGTTACTTTTTTAGCAATAGTTTGCGCTATAAAAGTAGGGATTATTGGTGGAAATTGACTAATAATATGGGTTTCTATCGTATTTTTATGGTTATCTACCAAATTTTTTAGCAATTGTGAAGCATTATCAGTAATAAAGCTCTTATTTTTATCATTAGAGAGCCAATTGATAAGAAAAGATGCGATATTAATATTAGTAATATAAGGGCGTATTTGCTGGGGGGTTAAGAAGTTATCAACAACAAATACTCCGAGGTTATCTCCTATATCTTTTTTTCGCTGTTCAATGAGGTTTGTATGTGGAATATTAAGATTTAAAGGTTTTCTGAAAAGAGCCGTTACAGCAAACCAGTCGGCAAGTGCTCCAACCATAGCGGCTTCGGTAAATGCTTTTATATAGCCTAAAAATGAAAGTTGAGGGTGCGATTTTAGTAAAAATACCACTGTTATATAAATACATAACATCAGTAGTAATAAGCCCGTAGCAATATTCTTATGATGTTGTAACTTCTTCTGTTTGTTCATATTATTTTGTATTGAATGGGCAAATGTACAAAATAAAAATCAGATAAATAGAAAGTTAGAAAAGGTTTAGTGCAAAGAACAAAAAATACAAAAATAATAAGCTGCTCAAAAAATGAACAGCTTATTATTGTTTTCCTTTAAAATTATTTATTGTAAACGCTTTCTTTTTTGAAGTGTTTAGCTAATAAATAATATACCACCGCACGATGTTTGTTTCTGTTAGACCTACCGTATTTTTCAATAACAGCATCAATAGCTTTGTCTAATTCAGGACTATCGGTTAGACCTAATTTCTTAATCAAGAAGTTTTGTTTCACACGGTCTAATTCAGTTTGGTCAGAGCCTGATACTTTTGAAGCATCATCGTTATAAATTGAGGGACCTAAACCTACAGTTACCTTAGTTAGGAACTCAACATCAGGGTTTGCCTCACCACATTTTTCTTTTAAATCTTGGGTGTAGACAGCAATTAAATCATCACGTTTGCTCATATTTTTATAATGTTTTACGTTTTATGGGGTAAAAGTAATCATTTTTTTAGAAACTCAAAATATTTTAACAAAACTTTATCGTTTAGAGTTCTTTCGGTTGTGAGTTCTAATAGTTTAGGTTTCTCAGTATTTTGGTAGAAAGATTGCAGATTATGTTGTAATTCTTCTATATTAGTAGCTTTTTGATAAGAAATACCAAACATTTTGCAAAAATGTTCCGCAGTTAAATTATGAGGGGTTTCAAAATAATATTCAAAATTAGGGTCGGTTTTATCACCTGGTAATATCCTGAATATTCCGCCTCCCTGATTGTTAATAAGAATGATGCGGAAGTGGGGTGGAATGTATTTATTCCACAAAGCATTGCTGTCATACAAAAAACTCAAATCGCCTGTGATGAGTATGGTGGGTTTTTGGCTACCTACAGCTGCTCCTATAGCCGTAGAAGTACTGCCATCAATACCACTAGTACCTCGATTGCAGTAAACGCGCCACGAAGGCTGCGAAGGCATTAGCTGGGCATAACGTATGGCAGAGCTGTTACTTATCTGTACTACATAATCATTCGGAATGCTTGCAAACACTTCAGCATATACTTTGAAATCTGAAAAAGGTATTTCGGCTAAATATGTATAGTGTTTTTGGGTGAATTGTTGTTGCGCTTCAAGCCATTGTTGTTGATACGTAGAGGGGACTTGCAAAAGCTGTTGTGTAGCTTGGGCAAAGAACTGATTGACAGTAATAGGGAATGAATGAGTAAGGCAATAATAAGAATCATATGCCTTGTACAAATCTATATTGTAATGGTATTGTGGCTGATAGGTACGCAAAAATTGCTTTATTTTCTTAGAAACTACCAATCCGCCAAAAGTAAGCAACAAATCGGGTTGTAGAGCTTCTTTCAGCGAAGAGTCTTTCTCGGTATAAGTAAGCAATTTATCTATATAAGGCACAAAATTAGGATGGTAAAGGTTGGACGTTGTTTCAGTAAGTACCAACACTGAAGGGTCATTAGCAAGATGCTCTACAATAGCTTTTTCTATACTATTAGGTGCTAATACACCTACCAAAACCATCTTTTTAGAAGACTGATTCCAACGAGTTATAAAATCATTATATGCCTGATCATTTATATGAGGAGTAATAGTTTCTGAAGGGACATTCTCAAAGGGAAATAACTCTTCAGTAGTGAGGTAAAGAGGCTCTTCAAAAGGTGCATTAATGTGTACCGGAGCTTGCTGTTCTACAGCCGTATTCAGTGCTTTATTAAGCTCGTAAAAATTACTTTTATCGCTATAAGTTTCATCAGAAAGATTAGCATTATAAACAGTATGGTTAGCTAACACATTTGCCTGACGAATAGTTTGCCCATCGCCTATATCTATTTTATTTGAAGGGCGATCAGCCGAGATAACTACAAGCGGAATATTACTATAAAAAGCCTCAGCTACAGCAGGATAGTAGTTCAACAACGCCGAGCCAGAAGTGCATACTACCGCCACTGGTGTATTTAATTGTTGAGCAAGTCCTAAAGCAAAAAATGCAGCACTGCGCTCATCTACTATACTATAACAGGTGAAATAAGTATTATTAGCAAAACCTATTGTTAAGGGAGCATTACGCGAGCCTGGTGATATTACTATGTGCTTTATCTCTTTAGCCTTACAAGCTTCAATAATGTGTTGTGCGAGTTTAATCTGCGGTCTTTTCATTTATTCAGTAACTTTATTTTTTGCAAGGTAGTAATCGTAAAGAGCTACTTGCGAGCGTAATAGTGGCTTGTTGTTATGTTTGTAAGTATTGTTTTGAGCCTGATTGATAATACGAGCTTTCACATTATCAGCCCAGCTAATTTCAAAAGTATCTATAAGCTCTTGTTTTATATTTTCATCGTAAATAGGGCAACCTACTTCCACACGAAAAGAAATATTGCGGGTCATCCAGTCAGCTGATGATATATATACTTTAGGATTACCATCATTGCCGAAAATAAACAAACGAGGGTGCTCTAAGAATTTATCAACAATACTAATAACTTCTATATTTTCACTCATTCCTTCAATACCAGGTACTAAGCAGCAAATACCACGTACTATCATTTGTATTTTCACTCCTGCTCTACTCGCCTCATAAAGTTTATCTATCATCTTATAGTTAGTGATATTATTCATTTTCAGCTTTATATAGGCTTTTTTACCAGCTTTAGCATTCTTAATTTCATCGTCTATAAGTTGTTTTAAATTCTTTTTGGTATAATGTGGCGATACGATAAGGTGCTTGTATTTCTGTATATTATAGTTTGTTTCAAGAAAATTAAACACTTTATTCACTTCTTTGAGTATATCCTGATTGGCAGTAAAAAGCGTATAATCGGTATATACTTTGGCAGTACTTTCATTGAAGTTGCCCGTACTGATAAAGCCGTAACGCTTGATGTCCTTACCTTCTTTTCGCTCTATAACGCATATTTTGGTATGCACTTTTAGTCCGCGTACTCCAAAAATAAGCTTTACCCCTTCAGCTTTTAGCTGTTCGGCATATTTAATATTAGATTGTTCATCAAAACGAGCTTGTAATTCTATTTGTACAGTTACTTTTTTGCCATTTTTCACCGCATTGATGAGTGAATTAACCACTTGCGAATTTTTCGCCAAGCGGTAAATGGTTATCTTCACCGATTTCACCTTAGGATCGAGGGCAGCTTCGCGCAAAAACCACACGATATTAGAAAAAGTGTGATAAGGAGTAAATTGCAAATAATCTTTTTCTGCTATTTTTTTCAAAAGACTCCCTTCTTGGGTAAGCCCTTTCACGGGTAGCGGATGTATGGGAGCATAGGTAAGGTCGGTACGCCCCATACTAGGAAAATTCATATAATCACGCCTATTATGATACCTACCACCAGGGATAATACTATCACTGCTAACAATTCCCATTTTATCAAAAAGGAATTGCAGCGTGTCATCAGCTATCATTTTGTCGTACACAAAGCGTACAGGGGCACCTTTGCGTCTATCCTCCACCCCTGTAGAGATTTTCTCTATAAAGCTCTTGCTAAGGTCGTCATCTATATCCAACTCGGCATCACGAGTGATTTTTATCATATTAGCAGAAAGCGACTCGTAATTGAAAATATTAAATATTTTGTGCAAACAAAAACGAATAATATCATCTATCATAATAATGTAGTGCTTGCCCTCTAGAGTAGGAAGCTCTACAAAGCGGTCTAAAGTAGTAGGAAGCTCAATTAAAGCATATTGTATTTTTTCTTTATAAGCTCTTGAAGAGAAGAATTTTTGTACTCCTGAAGTTTTATTGTCCTCTTTTAGGATCATTTTCACAGCCAAATAAGCAATATCATCTTTCAGCTGCGGAAATTTATCTAAATCATTCAATATAATCGTAAATAAAGCAGGGCGTACCTTATCGTAGAAGTAATTATTTACAAACTCTTCGTGAGCAGGCAGAAGTGTTTGTTCATTTACAATAAATATCTGTTCTTTCTCTAATTTTTTAGTAATATTATCAATAATCTGCAAGCTCCTATCCTGCATTTGTATTACCTCTTTGGTAATCTCCTCAAGTAATTCTTTGGCGTGTATGCCAAGTTCTTTACTGGCATTTTCGTCATTTATCAATCGTTTTACGGTAGCGTAGCGCACCTTGAAAAACTCATCTAAGTTATTAGAGAAAATACCTGCAAAACGCAAACGCTCAAGCAGAGGCACACGCTCATCGGCTGCCTCTTGTAACACCCTTCCGTTGAAGTGTAACCAACTCAGTTCCCTATTGATATAGAGGTTCTTATTTTGCATCATCTAATTTGTTTTAAGCCATTTCCACACTTCTTTATAGCTTGCTTTCTTGCCATACATCAAGATACCTATACGATATATTTTAGCTGATAGCTTGATTACCATAAAGAAGGTTAAATAAAGTATTAGTAGTGATATGAGTATTTCCCACCACGCTACGCCAAAAGGAATACGCATCAACATCACTACAGGTGAAGTGAAAGGTATATACGAAAATACTACCGATACAGTACCGTGAGTTTGCTCCATTACTGAGAACATACCTACATAAACCGCCAGCATCAGTGGGGTAATTACAGGCAAGAGAAACTGTTGGGTATCAGTT
This sequence comes from Capnocytophaga sp. oral taxon 332 str. F0381, assembly GCF_000318275.2. Taxonomy (NCBI): domain Bacteria; kingdom Pseudomonadati; phylum Bacteroidota; class Flavobacteriia; order Flavobacteriales; family Flavobacteriaceae; genus Capnocytophaga; species Capnocytophaga sp. oral taxon 332. The sequence goes on along the minus strand of NZ_KB291313.1, from coordinate 52,014 downwards.
TCATTATCTACCATAGCCCCTATCATTGCATAAAGTGAACTGTACAGCAAGTAGCCCCCTACAAAGAAAAGTATAAAAAGTACAAAAGTTTCCAATAGCGGGAATTGATAGATAGCCGTTAGCACTTCCTGTATTTTAGCAGTATCGGGAGATTGTAAGGCTTCGGTAGTAGTGCCTGTCATAGGCATATCAAAAAATGTAGGAAGCAAGGCAAATAATACACCTGTAAATACAATCCATATGAAGGCTTGGGTGATCCCTGCCAATGAAGTACCTAATATCTTGCCCAACATCAAATCAAAGGGTTTTACTGATGAAATAATTATCTCAATAATACGATTATTCTTCTCCTCTATCACACTACGCATTATCATATTGCCATACATTATGATAAACATAAAGATAAGATAACCTGCCGACATTCCCAAAATAGACTTTACCAAAGTGGCCCATTCTGAGGTTTTCTCACCTGTAAAGTTTTGCAATTGCAACGATACTCGCACTTTAGCACTTTCTATTTCCTGCTGATTAATATTTTTTTCAGTAAGATTATACTGAAACAAAGTTTTCTCAAGCACTGATAACATAGCATTGGTAAGTGAAAGTGCAGGTGTTTCTTCGGTATAAAAACTAATTTGCTGATACCAATTGGGAGTATTTTTAGGAGGAATGTACAGCAATCCGTAGTTTCCTTTTTCAAGTACCTCTTTTTTAGCCGTTAGCAAGTCGGTATTTTGCAAATAATGGTAGTGTACCTCATCGGTATTGGTAAAAGCAGTTGCGAAGATATGACTTTCATCAATAATAGCAATGTTTTTCACCTCACTTTTATTTATATTTACAAGCCAGCCTATAAGTAGTATAAAAGCTACCATTATCAGCGGACTTACGAATGTCATTATAATGAATGATTTATTGCGTATCTTATTGAGGTACTCTCTTTGAGTAATAATTCTTAAAAACTTCATAGTACATAAACATTAGTGGGTTTCACAAGCCGAAATAAATATTTCATCAACAGTAGGGATATTCTCTACAAAATGGGTTATTTCGCCTTTTGTAGTCAAATACTGCAACAATTCATTCACCGTTTGTGTCTCTTTTTTCTTGATATTGATTTTCAGCTCATCATACAAACTCTTAAAGTGCGCTTCTTTCACCTCAAAATGAGTTTTAAGCTCTTCTAATACCGCAGTTTTTTGAGTTTCGGGGAGCTTTAAGCCCAGATCATAGGAGTTATTTTTGTAAGTACGCTTAATATCGGTGAGTTTACCGTCTAATATCTTTTGAGATTTATTGATAAGTGCTATATGGTCACAAAGTTCTTCTACCGATTCCATTCTGTGAGTAGAGAAGATAACCGTAGCCCCCTGATCGCGCAGATAGAGTATTTCATCTTTGATAATATTGGCATTGATAGGGTCGAAACCACTAAAAGGTTCATCAAAAATAAGCAATTTAGGCTGGTGAAGCACCGTAACCATAAATTGTATTTTCTGAGCCATTCCTTTAGATAATTCTTGTATCTTTTTATTCCACCAGTCGCCTATCTCTAAGCGTTCAAACCAAAACTTAAGTTGTTTTTTTGCTTCTTCTTTAGGGAGTCCTTTCAGTTGTGCCAAATAAAGTGCTTGTTCACCTACTTTCATCGTTTTATACAAGCCACGTTCTTCAGGTAAATAGCCTATTTGGGCTGTATGTTTAGGCTGCAAAGGCTCGCCATCAAAGAACACACGCCCTGCATCGGGCATTACAATTTGGTTGATGATGCGGATAAGAGACGTCTTACCCGCACCATTAGGACCTAATAAACCGAATATACTACCACGAGGCACTTCCAGCGAAACATCGTTCAGGGCAGTATAATCACCATATTTCTTATAAATGTTTTCAGTTCTAAGCACTTTTTTTAATGTTTAATGATTAATGTTTAACATATCTCCCCTACTCTACTGTTACCGATTTTGCTAAATTTCGGGGTTGATCTACATTACAACCACGCTTGATAGCTATATAATACGACAACAATTGTAAAGGAATAGAAGCCAATATAGGAGTGAGCGCCTCGCTTATTTCGGGTATTTCAATTACGTGATTTGCCAAGCCAGCCATTTGGGTATCCCCTTTAGTTACCACGGCTACAATCCTACCTTTACGCGCTTTTATTTCTTGAGCGTTTGATACTACCTTGTCATAGTGTCCTTTAGAAGGTGCAATAAATATAACAGGCATATTTTCATCAATAAGCGCAATAGGCCCGTGCTTCATTTCGGCAGCAGGATAACCTTCGGCGTGAATGTACGATATTTCTTTTAGTTTCAATGCTCCCTCTAAAGCAGTAGGGAAGTTGAATCCACGCCCTAAGTACAAACAATTCGTTGCTGTTTTGAAAGTATCGGCGATTGCTTCTATTTTAAGATTTACCTCTTTCAATGTACTTTCTATTAATTCAGGTATTTGTTCCAACTCGTTGCACAACTGATGATACATTTTATTGCTAAGCGTACCTTTTCTATGACCTAAGTGCAAAGCTATAAGGGTAAGCACAGTAAGCTGAGTAGTAAAAGCTTTGGTAGAAGCTACCCCTATTTCAGGTCCTGCGTGCGTATAAGTACCCGAATCGGTAACACGAGCTATAGATGAGCCCACCACATTGCAAATACCATAGATAAACGCCCCTTTTTCTTTAGCTAATTTCAAAGCTGCCAATGTATCGGCAGTTTCGCCCGATTGTGAAATAGCAATTACGATATCGCCGCGCTCAATGATAGGATTGCGGTAGCGGAACTCAGAAGCATACTCCACTTCTACAGGAATACGTGCATACTCTTCCAACAAATATTCACCCACCAAACCAGCGTGCCAAGAAGTACCGCACGCCACAATAATAATACGTTTGGCGTTTAAGAACGTTTCTATATGCCTATCTATACCCGAAAGCTTGGTAGTGCCATCGGGCAATAAGCGCCCGCGCATTGTATTTTGTATAGATTTAGGTTGCTCGTAAATTTCTTTCAGCATAAAGTGTTCGTAGCCTCCTTTTTCAATAGCTTCAAGGCTCAGCTTAAGCTCTTGTACAAAAGGATTTACCTCTTTGTTACTATTAATTTTCACAACCTTTAGCGGACGCTCTAAGTGAATAGTAGCCATTTCGCCATCCTCCAAATACACCGCATTTTGTGTATATTCAATAAAAGGGGTAGCGTCTGAAGCTATAAAAAACTCATCAGCACCAATACCTATTACCAAGGGGCTACCCAAGCGAGCTACTACTATTTCTTCGGGTTTACCCTCTTCCATTACAGCAATAGCAAAAGCACCGATTACCTCGCTAAGCGCATAGCGCACAGCAGTTTCTAAATCAACATTTTGTTTTTCTTTGAAGTATTCTATAAAGTTTACCAGCACCTCAGTATCGGTGTCAGAATAAAACTTAAATCCCTCTTTTATAAGGTTTTGTTTGATGCTTTCGTAGTTTTCTATAATACCATTATGCACTATAGCGATTTTCCCTGACTGTGAGCGGTGCGGGTGCGAATTTACATCGTTGGGTACCCCGTGAGTAGCCCAGCGAGTATGCCCCATACCGCAGCCGTAATTAGGTACATTACTACCTGCTTTAGTTACCAAATCGGCTACTTTTCCTTTTGTTTTTTCGCCGTGAAAAGTTTCGGCATTCAATATGAAGCCAGCGCTGTCATATCCTCTATATTCCAAACGTTTTAATCCATCTATAATGATAGGAAAGGCAGAACGTTTACCTAAATAGCCTACAATACCACACATTGTTAGTTGTTATTTTTAAGATTTTTAATTGACTGCAAAATTACAAAATAATTCCAAATTATGCAAATATAGTTTCTATTTTTTTCGCCCTAATGGGTTATACTCTTACGCTTTCGGGCACTAATACTTTGTAATCACCATTGTTGCGAATTACATCGCGCACTATAGAGGACGATATAAATGAAGTACGAGCTGCTGTAAGCAAGAAAACCGTTTCTATTTTGGACAATTTGCGATTGGTGTGAGCAATCGCCTTTTCAAACTCAAAATCGGCTGGATTGCGCAAACCACGCAATATAAACTGAGCTCCAATTTCTTTACAATAATCTACTGTAAGACCTTGGTAGGTAGTAACCTTCACTTTAGGTTCGCCGGCAAAAGCTTTTTCTATAAATTCTTTGCGTTGTTCTACGGAGAACATATAGTTTTTATCGCCATTTACGCCTATAGCGACAACAATTTCATCAAATAAATCTAAGGCACGTGTGATAATATCTTGATGCCCTAAGGTAATAGGGTCAAACGACCCAGGAAATAATGCTCTTTTCAATGATTAATTATTAATGATTATTCTAACAATTCATTACTTTTTAGCGAATACCTCGGCGGTACTGATTTCTAAATCGGGGAATTTTACTGAGGTTACGGTTTTACCCATAGCTACAGGTTTTTGAATAATATACTGCCCCTCTTTCAACACATTAACCCATACGGCTTCGTGCTCTGGGTCTACAATCCAATATTCGGCAACTCCAGCTTCTTCGTAAATACGGAACTTACTATCTAATTCATTTTGTAAATTACCTGGTGAAAGTATTTCAACTACCAAATCGGGGACTCCTAAGCAGCCGCGACTATCTATTTTTTCGGGGTCGCATATCACACAAATATCGGGTTGCAGCACTGTGAGAATTTCTTCGTCTTTTTCATTTTTACGAGGAATACGTACATCAAAGGGAGCGTGAAATAGTTCACACTTCTTTCCTTCAAAATAGGCATAAAATTTGACAAACAACAACCCTGATATACGTTGATGTACAGGTGAGGGGGCTGCCATTTTAAAGATTTTTCCTTTTAGCAGTTCTACGCGTTCTTGGAATTTCCACATTAGGTAATCGGCATAGCGATAAATGCCGTTTACAAGGTCTAAATCATTTATATTGGTAACTACTGCACTCATTGTAAATTTGTTATTTGTTAATTACTCGTTCTATTTCGCTTTCAAACAAAGCTTCTAAGCTGATACCCGCTACTTTAGCTTGTTGAGGAAGCAAACTTGTTTCGGTAAGCCCAGGGGTGGTATTCATTTCCAACAAATAAGGCGTATCGTCTACAATAATAAATTCACTACGGCTAAAGCCCTCCATTTTTAGCAATCGGTATACGCGTTCTGCCAATGTGTTGATTTTATGAGTCATTTCAGGAGAAAGACGAGCAGGTGTAATCTCTTTTGATTTACCTAAATATTTTGCTTCATAATCAAAAAAGTCATTTTCGGATATGATTTCGGTCATTGGTAACACCTTTGTTTCGCCCTTATAGTTAATTACCCCTATTGATACTTCGGTACCATTTAAAAATCCTTCTATAAGTATTTCATCATCTACCTGAAAAGCTTTCTCAATAGCCTCTGGTATTTTATCTTCGTCATAGACTTTATACGTTCCTAAGCTACTTCCCGATTTGTTGGCTTTCACAAAACAAGGTAAGCCCAATTTAGCCACTATATCGGCAGTATTGTAATCTTCCCCTTTATTGAGATAGTAAGAAGGTGCAGAAAGTATACCAAAAGGCTTCAGTACCGACAACATATCGCGCTTATTAAACGTAAGAGCTGAAGCGTACATACTGCAACCTGTGAGTGGCAAACCTATCAGCTTGAAATACGCCTGCAGATAACCATCTTCACCAGGGGTGCCGTGAATAGCATTGAACACTGCTGCAAACTTAATTTTTTCACCTTTTATAGTAAGTGAAAAATCATTTTTATCAATATCGTATTCTTTTCCTTGTTCATCAGTATACACCCACCTTACCTTATCGATACGGATAAGGTAAGAGGTGTATTTTTCTTTGTTGAGATGGGCAGCCACTACGCTACCACTTTTCAAGGAGACTTCAGCTTCACCTGAAAAACCTCCCATTATTACGGCTATATTTTTTTTCATTTGTTTAATATTTTTGTCTTTAATAACAATCTCCTTCATAAAAACTATTCCATCGTATGCGTTCATTGGTAACATCATAGCAATGGGTAGTATCAATACAATACTGGGGGTGTTGTTTATCGGTATGCTTGAGTGTTTCGGTAGAAACTACACGCCACTGCCCATTTACATAGGCAACATTGATATTTTTTGTATCTAAAGTGCTATTGGTAACCGAGACAATCTTCAGATACTGTGGACTGGCAGGACTGCATTGCGAAGAAGCATTTTGGTAAATAGTAGTAAACTCACCTTGTTTTAGTACAGGGTAAGCTATATCGGCAATATTGAAAACTAACTCAGTAATTTTTTTGTAGTTACCATTTTCGTTTATAAAGATTTTGTACAGATAATCGGGTTCTTGGTTCATTTCGGTACGAGAATATTCCCAAGCCCTTTCCCAATTATTTACATCTTCGGCACTACCAAAAACAGAGTCATTAACCATTATTTGCCGTGTTACCAAAAATTCTTCTTTTTGCTCATCGCCTTTTACATCTATCAAATAATATACCGAATCACGTTCGTAATTTACTACAGGAGGTTCTTTTGCGAGTTTTTCGAGTTCTTTTTCGCGAGAAACGTTGTTATTACAAGCTATAACAAACAGCAGAGCGAAAATAAAGCCTATTTTTTTCATTGTCTTAATGATGATTTACTGAGAAATTCATCACTTCTTTAAAAATTTTTGTATAATATTCTCTTTCGGGAAGCCCATTCGTTCCCCCATTAATTTTAACACTTACAGCTCGTACGTCATCTTTATCAGCCAGAGCATTCAGGTTGTTTTTATTCCAAAACCATCCTGCACAATCTACGGCATAATGGATATTAGTAGCCAATTGCGGGGCAAATTGTCGTACCTGCTGCATTACACTTTCCAATTTGAGGGCATCGTTTTTCAGAGCAGGATCGTTTTTTATTCTACAGATATAATCATACACACCCTCGCCTATTTTGTTTTTATAGAGCTTGCTATGAGCTGTACCATTTACGGCATCGTAGTAAGCCAAATAGTTATAGTCATTAGTGAGGTGTATAAGTCCTCGTCCTAAGAAATCGGCACCACCTTTATAGCCAGCGGCGCGTGCTCCTGCATCTTCATAAGCCTTAGTAAAGCGGAAAGTCTCTAAATAACACTGAGCCAAAAAGTGAATTTTTCTGACGCAAGTATTGATGCCATATTTGCTGAAAGCTGCGTTGAGTTCTTTAGCAAAAGCGGCATAATCGGGTTGTGGTGACATTTTTTCATTGGTATTGTTATGAAAAAGGTTGTCTTTAAACAGGGTATAGTCGCTTTTGTTTTGCACGTAGAACACGGGAGTTGTTCCTGCATCTACGGTAATTTTTGTGCCTTTTTGTAGTGAATAATAGTCGGCAGCCCCATATTTTATTACCAATTCGCCTTTGTAGGTATAAATTGGATTTTTTTGGTAGTTGGGGTACTTTTTGTGAAAAGCAGCTATTTCCGAAGGAGGAAAGCTACTCAAAAATTGTTTTTGAGCCACTACGTTGCTTTTCTCTCTCACATTTTTGATAATGTTTTTCAGGTCTTCAGCCGAAAAATCGGCATTGCAATAACATTTGTTCATAATATCAATTAGTTTTAAAAATTAGAGTTTCAGAGGTATGATTGTATGGATTGATATTCGGTGCAAATATACAAAATAATTTTGAATTTTGAGTTATGAATTTTGAATTATTATCCTTCAGTGCGAGCCGCACAGGCTTTTATCCTTCGCTCATCCTTCGCTGAACCTTCGCTCATTGTTTGGTGGGACGGGTAGGAGAATTTTGAATTCTGAATTTTGAATTGGCGGGATAAAAACATTATTAAAATTATTTTGCGTATTTCTAAATAAGTTGTATCTTTGCGCCATTAATTCTAAAAGAAATATTATGAAGTTACGTTTTGTTACCGCTGCTTTATTAGCAGGAATGACGTTGCTAACTGTGGGTTGCAACAAAGAGAAAAATGAACCTGAAACCCCTACTGATCCTTATCTTGGTTACAAAAACCTTGATGTGAAAGCAGGAAACGTTAAAGAAATAGCTAATTTAAAAGCTAACACTGATGGAGAATGGGTGTACTACTCTTTGACAAAAGGAGTGGTAGAAGTAACAACCGCTACGCCTACCGTTAGCAATTGGGATGTAGCTTTTAGCCGCTACCACGTAAAGACCAATAGCGGAACTTCGGGCAAGGGACAAGGAGGAGCTGTAAAAACAGCTGAAACAGACCTTAGCAAAGTAGCTACTGCTTCGGTTACTGCCTCTTATACCGTTGATAAACCATTAAATGTTTCTTCTTTTGGTGGCGGAAAACCAGGTCAATCAAGAATTTCGGCTTCGCCTATTTTTGAAATAGGACACGGAGAAGGCTTTTGGAGTATGGTAAAAGAAGGAATACTAAAACAAGCTGCTCAAAAGTTTGCTGAGAAAACAGTACCTAATTTTAAAAACCTTCCTGATGCACAAAAAGAAACAATAGTGAACGGACTTATACCAACCTTAGAACAAAATATTAAACCTTCATTAGTACACGATAACGGTTGGCTTACTATGGATTACGCTCAAGGTGCTGTAGCTCCTACTTACAAATACAACAACTGGGTGTATGAAATAAAAACGCACGATGGTAAGTTTGCTAAAATACAGCTTACTGACTATAAGAACCAAAAAAACCAAACAGGGTATGTAACCTTTAAATACGCTCTTGCTAAAGAAGACGGCAAATACTAAACCGTCATTTTACACAAGATAAAACTCCCTTTGAAAAGGTAGCATTAGCTTATAACTACAAATGGCTCACTATCTTTGCAAAGGGATTTTTTATGTTTTAATATATTTTTTAGGTTTATATGAGGTGTTTTTATATTACATTTTTACTAACAGTTTGGGGTACAGCAGCTTGTTGGGCACAAGATGAGGGTGAGAAAGAAATTGTGCTAAAAGAGGTAGTAGTAACTGCTACACGAGCTGCAAAAAACCTTAAAGATGTACCCATAACAGTACAAGTAATTACGGCTGAGGATATTCGCAAATCACAGGCTACGAACTTTCAGTCGTTTTTAGAAAGTGAGTTTGCTGGGATTAACTTCACCTATGATGGAGGTATGCCCAACATCAATATGCTGGGTTTTGGGGGTAAATACGTGCTATTCCTGATGGATGGCGAGCGTATGGCAGGAGAAACCTTTGATAATATTGATTATAACCGCATAGATTTAGATAATATTGAGCGTATTGAGATTATAAAAGGGGCATCGTCATCGCTTTACGGCTCGAATGCCTTAGGAGGAGTGATAAATATTATTACCAAAGAGGCTAAAAAGGCTTTTGAGGGGAACTTAAGCTATCTTTACGACACGAGCTACAACTATAAAACCAATGTGGGAGTAGGCACAAAACTGCGCTGGGGAAGCATACGGCTCACTTCGTTTTACAACTTTAGAGCACCTTATGTGTTGAAAGATACCGAACCGCTGATCAGTTACAAAAATGGAGTGCCCGTAGCAGGAGCCCTCTCTACACTGCCCATTGCAGGCTTTACCAATTACGGTATTACACCTAAAGTAAGCGTAAAGCTATTGCCCAAAACAGAGCTTAGCCTCACCCCCAACTACTACTTTAGTGAGCGCAATAGAGGAGATAACGAACGGGTATTAGACCGCTATTACAACTATGCACTATCGGGGAAGGTTACTACAGACTTCGGTGAAACGCAAAAACTGAGTTTGTCGGGGGCTTTTGACCGTTACGACAAACTTTACTACTATAAATTGCTAAACGAGGAAGAAAAGAACTACGAAAATACCATTTGGCGCGGTGCAGGGCAATACAACCTGACGGTAGCAGGGAAGCATTCGGTAGTGGCTGGTGCTGAAGTATTGCAAGATGAGCTGTTGAGTTTTCGTTTCAACGATGCAGGTACTGCACTTAGGAAAAATGCTGAGAACTATACCCTTTTCACACAACAAGAGTGGAAACTTCTGCCTGATTTTACCTTAGTAACAGGGGGGCGTGTGGATTATCATTCGTTATTCAAGGCACATTTTACTTATCGGTTATCGGGGTTGCTAAAAGTAGAAAAGTTTAGTTTTAGGGGAGGTTTTTCCACCGGATTTAGGTCGCCTACGCTCAAGGAGCTTTTTACCAATTGGTTTCACCCTTGGGGAGGCGGTTTTCAGATTATGGGTAACCAGCACTTGAAGCCAGAAACGAGTAGAAATTTCAACTTTTCAGTAGATTACGACACGCCCAAGCTAAATGTTACGGCAATGACACAGCTATCGTCTGTAAGAGAAAAGATAGGATTTAGGTGGACAGCTTCATCGGATTCTATACGTTACGTAAATTTTTCGGGTGATACACGCATTATAAGTTCGGAGCTATCGGCTACCTATCGCCCTCATAAGGCTGTGAGGCTAAAAGGCTCATATGCTTATTATTACACAGCTAAAAATATGGACGAGAACCGTCCGTACACTTTTACTGTGAAAGGGGAATACATACCCCCTTATGGGGCTAAATACGTGCCTAATGTGGTGCTTAGTGGTAAATACGTAAGTGCTGCGAAAGTGTATGATGCAAGCAATGTGACTGAGGAGGTTTATACGCGTTATGAGCCTTATAGTATATGGAACTTACAACTATTCAGCAAACTGCCTTATCATTTTACGGTAAGTGCTGGCGTGGATAATCTGCTGGGGTATGTGGCTAAGAGTACGAGTTTTTATTCGAGTATTACCCCAGGTCGTACTTATTTGATAGGGCTGAAATGGGGGTATTAGTTTTTAGTTATTAGTAGGCAGGTGATGTGTAAGAGGAAAAAAGTTTATGTAATTTTGGTAATTGAAAAAATAGTATTAAATTTGCAGAGAAATAAAGATTGACAAAAAATAATATAATATGAAAAGAAATCTTGGGAAACGCGACAAGAGCGTTCGTTTGATTATTATTGCAATTATTGCAATTTTAGGATTGTTCAATGAATTTTCAATTGGGGTAGCCTCAGTATTGGGGATGGTGTCTATACTTTTATTGGTATCTATTCTTATCAATTTTTCACCTTTGTACTATGTGTTAGGAATTAGTACCTATAAAGAAAATAAATAATGATTGCTTTTTTTGAAGAAACGCCTTTTAAATTTCCTTTTAAAAAAAATGCAGTAAAACAATGGGTAAAACTGCTTTTGGAGAAAGAGGGGAAACAGGCTGGCGACATCAATTACATTTTTTGTGATGATACCTACCTGCATAACATCAATGTTACGTATTTGCAACACGATACTCTTACTGATATTATCACTTTTGATTATAATGAGGGTGAGGTAGTGCATTCGGATATTTATATTTCGGTGGAGCGTGTGCGTGAAAATGCAGGGATTTTTGGTGTTAACTTTGAAGATGAGTTACTGCGAGTATTGGCACACGGACTGCTACACTTATGTGGCTATAAAGATAAAACAGAGGCTGATAGTGCTATGATGCGTACCAAAGAAGAGGAGGCTATGAAACTTTATAACGATAAATGACAGAGGGATAAGACAGCGCAAGGGATAACTACTTAATAGGGGAACAATGCTTATGGATATTCCTGATTTTCAGAAATTAATGCTTCCTTTTCTGGAAGTAATAAAAGATGGACGTGTGTACTCTACTGAGCAGATAGTGGAGATGCTACGCGTGCATTTTGGTCTGACAATGGAGGATATGAAGGTGAAAGTACCTAATGGTAACCAATCTCTTTTTAGAAATCGGATTGACTGGGCTTCGAATCACTTGCACCAAGCGGGACTTGTGGTAAGTTTTCTGAAAGGATATTACCAAATTACAGAGGCAGGGGAGCAAGTGCTTAGCCAAGAGCAAGTGAAGATGGATGCTGCTTACTTGCGAAAGTTTGACCAGTTTCAGTTGTGGGAATCGATGTTTGACACGCCGCAACGCTTATTGGAAGGGGAGCGGGAAACTGAATTACAGAACGAGACACCTGAAATTGTTATTGGTAAAGCTACGGTGATGCTCTATCAGTCGCTAAAGTTTGAGCTATTGAGTCTTATAAAGCAACGTCCTATTTCATTTTTTGAGTACTTTATAGTAGAATTGATGAGAAAAATAGGCTATAAGGGGGTAGATTCTTCAAATTTTGATATTATAGGGAAGCGTGAGAAAGAAGGTATTGAGGGGATAATGTATATGGACGAGCTGGGAATAGAAAAGATATATATGCAAGCTAAGAAGTGGCAAATGGAGGTTACCTCAAAAGATATTAGGAATTTTATGGGGGCACTAAACCTAAAGGGCACACGCAAGGGGGTGTTTATAACCACCTCTACTTTTTCGCAAGAGGCTAAGGCAGAAGCTACTACCAACCCGATGAACAAAATTGTGCTGGTGGATGCAGATAGGCTGATGCAATTGGCTATAATGTACAATGTAGGAATACAAACAAAAAGAGTTGTTGAAATAAAAGGTCTTGATGAAAATTTTTAAATACACTATTTTACTCTGGTTGCTTGGTTACACTTCATTACAAGCTCAAATCATTTTTACAGAAAGTCTTGCTCCTGTGATAGATACTACACGGAGTTGGCAAGGTAATATAGCTCCTGAACTCAATTTTAAGACTGAAAAAGATACTTATTTTATGGTGAAGAACAATGCCAACGTAAGTTTCTTACTCAGGAAGAAAAAAGCTGTTACAATACTCAATCAGGTAGAGATAGCAAAATCGGGCGACAAGTTGAATGTGAGCAATGGTTTTGTGCATATGGAGTACCGTTACTTGTACAAACCAACCTTAGAGGTATATCCGTTTGCAGAAGGGGTATGGGCACCCAGCCGAGGACTGCTGACCCGTGTGGCTGGTGGTTTCCAATTACGTTACCTATTCTTGCATACTGATCATTTTACTTGGCGGGGTGGTGTAGGTATTTTCTACGAATATGAACGTTGGAACCACGATGGGGTTCCTAACCTTACCACTGATAATATAGAAGTGTACCAAGAGAGTATTAAATCACGATTGGCTACGGGTATAAGTATTAACTTTACCGAACGTTCTTTTTTGCAGGCGAGCTTTTATATTCACAACCGAATGGATAGCAACGTAAAAAATCCGCGTTATGCTTATTGTATAGACCTAAAATACAAAATTACTGATAATCTTGGATTATGGCTTTCTTATCAGGCTATACAACATACCAAACCTATAGTACCTGTGAAGAAATTATATGTAGTACTTGGTAGTGGCGTGTATTTATCGTGGTAATAGCCAATCTTCAAGTTCGTTTTGTTTTGTGAGGGCGATTTGCCAATCGCCCCTACAATGTGGTTTGATTATAATTAACTTTGTCAAACTTTGAAAGTTTGCCAAAGTGTGTGGCGCA
>NZ_KB291313.1:0-38610 GCF_000318275.2 Capnocytophaga sp. oral taxon 332 str. F0381 | reverse complement strand
AATCATACTTTTAAAGACTTTTTGGACAGCCTCTGTGTGATATATTTAAGCTGTTGTTCTTCTTCGTTTAAACTGCTGTATCAGCGAAGCTACAATCCATAACAACAATAACGAACTGCCAGCAAGAGATAAATAGCTACCTATAGTTACTACTTCAGGTTCAAAACTAAACTTTATAGTATGTTTGCCTGCAGGGATGGGCATTCCGCGCAAAAGATAGTCTACTGGGTAAAAATCAGCAGCTTTGCCATCTATGGTAGCTTTCCACCCGTGAGGGTAATACATTTCGGAAAATACAGCAAAACCATCGTGAGCATTGTCACTTTCATAAACCAACGCATCGGGTGCATAGCTTTTTAGCTGTATGGTAGCTGTACTATCGGCACTGTATTGCAATGGAAATACTGCTTTTACTTCTTTATTATTCACAACTACTTCGGTAACAGGGTCAAAATTCCTTAACTCACTCATTACTTCATCATCATTAGCTTTGCGAATAACTTGGTTTACAAACCAAGCATTACCCAATGCCTCATCGTTGAGAATAGGCGTTACTTGGTTCTTTTCATTGCGCACGATAACATATTTTACATTCAGCCAATTGAGCACCTTCATATTACCTTCTTTAAACTGATAATCAAAAAGCTCTTGTAGCTTACGCGGTTTGGCAGCGTGATACCCCCCAATAGAATGGTGAAAAAATGAAGTGCGCGCCCCATTGAGCCCCACTTCTGGTTCATAAACACGATAATAGGATTTATCTCGCAAGATATATTCATCAGCAGGGGTAGGCTGAAAAGGATTGGCTAGCTGATGACCCTCTACGAAGCTATCTTTATTGACATAACGCTTGGCTACTCCGCCCAAATCGAAAAACAACAAGGCTAATATAATAACTTGTACAGCCCATAGGTTTAATTTTTTGAAATGATACAAAGCCAAAGCAGCTGCGGTAAGTACTGTGAGCAGGAGCGCACGTAGCACATCGGAAGTATAGATACTTTCGCGGTCTTTAACAATCATTGCAATAAGCTCATTGCCATAATACTGTGCATAGCGAGCGTCATTGGGTGAAGTAAAACTAAAAAAGCCTTTGCCGAGCAGCAATAATACTAATATTCCTAATACCACATATATTGTGTTGAGGAGGGGCTTTTTACGTTCTTCAGCAGGCATTTTAATAAATTGATAAAGTCCTAAAACAGCAAGTAGAGGCACACAGAGCTCTAACAAGACTTGTATAGAGGAAACTGCCCTAAACTTGTTGTAAAGAGGGAAATAATCTATCATAAAATCGGTGAGAAGGTTGAAGTTTTTACCCCACGAGAGTAGCAAAGACATCAGAGTACCTGCAATGAGCCACCATTTGAGTTTATTTCTCACCACAAAAAGAGCCAATACAAAGAAGAAGAACACAACAATACCTATATAAGCAGGAGCAGCCACAATAGGCTGGTCGCCCCAATAAGTAGGCAGGCTATTAGCAAAGTTTAAAGCTTCAGCTCCTCCATAGCCTTGAGAAGCTAAATACTGATATGTATTTGATTTTTCGCCGAGTGCTTCGTGATTGGAGCCCCCAAAGAGACGAGGAACGATAAGGTTTAAAGACTCGGTAATTCCGTAGCTATATTCGGTAATATAATCTTTAGATAAGCCTGAAGCCTCTATTGTTGTAGTGGCAGTAGTGAGGGTAGATTTACTGCGGGTACTCCAAGCGGCATATTCACGAGTAGCTAAAAGCAATGTAGCATTGGACAAAACAGCAATGAAAGCCGCCCCTATAAGAACCCCCATAGCTTTAAGAAAATTTTTTAGCTGTTTTTGCTTGATGGCTTGGAAAAGATAACCAGCGCCAAGAAGCAGCACCAATAGGAGGAGGTAGTAAGTCATTTGGAAGTGGTTGGCACAAAGTTGCAAAGCTAAAGCGAAAGCTGTGAGAATACCACCTACAAGATATTTCCGTTGAAATACCAGCAAAATACCCGCTAAAACAGGTGCAAAATAAGCAATACTATGAGCTTTGGCATTATGTCCTACCCCAAGAATAATAATAAGGTAAGTAGAGAGCCCAAAAGCGATAGCCCCGAGAAAAGCATTGCGGGTATCAACTTTGAGTACCGAAAGAAGCAGGTAAAAACCTATAAAATAAAGGAAAAGATAATCTGCAGGGCGAGGTAAAAAGCGAAGAGTTCTGTCTACTTGTTTTATAAAATCATAAGGATAGTTAGCACCGAGCTGATAAGTAGGCATTCCTCCAAAAGCACTATTCGTCCAATACGATTCTTTATTATCAGAAAGTCGGTAATCGTTACGTTCTTTTGCCATACCGGTGTATTGAACGATATCGGACTGCCAAATAGCTTTACCTTGCAGTACAGGATAAAAAAAAGCGATAGCTATAATGGCAAATAGAGCCACTGCAATAAGGTGAGGTATTATTTTTTTCATCTAATTATAATTCAATAGTTTATATTTCTTCGTAATCAATATATTCGCCTACTTGACGTGTAGCTTTAGGATTTTTAGTTGTATCTTCACGATTCACAATATTTTCTCTACTGTTCTGGCTTTTTTTATAAGTTTGATTATTATAATCATTATAAGGTGATTGAGGATTTTGCTGATAGTTTTGAAATTCCTTTTGAATACGCTCTCCTACTCTATTGAAAAAAAAACGAAGAATATAAGGCAATAGGATGCGGAATAAAATACGGATTCCAAGTATAATTAGGAGTATGATTAATAGCGTTTTTACAAAACCAATAAATGAAGCTTGTGCTAACATAATTATAATTATTTTAAGTTTGGGGCAAAGATAAGAAATAATGTTTAATTATCAATGTTTAACGATTAAATTTCATAAAATAGAGAGATACGTAACTTACTGATTTTGTTATAGTAAAGTATTACTTTAACAAAATAAGATGAAAATTTAACAATTTATTAACGTGCTATGTTCTATAAAATTCTTTACTTTGCTATGAAAAAAGTAAGATACTTTTTAGAAACTATAAACCTATTTTTAATCAACTAACATTTAAGTATGTCAATCAATGCTTTTATTATTTATCTTTCAATAGAGATGAAGTATTCCATTCATACTGTTGAAGCTTACAAACACGACCTTAGGGCTTTCGAACGTTTTATTAAGAGTGAGTATGAGAAGAAGGAGGAAGAATGTCCGTTAGAAAAAGCCGACCAAGAGGATATAAAGAAGTGGATTATCAGCCTATCTGACCAATCTATATCATTCAGAAGTATCAATAGGAAACTATCAGCTTTAAAAACTTACTATTCTTTTTTAAAGAAAACAAAACAAATAGAGATAAGCCCTTTTGAAAAAGGAATTTTTATGCTGAAGACCGATAAGAAGCAAAAGATTCCATTTTCAGAAGCAGAAATAGAAAAAGTGCTTTCTTATTTTTCGAGTAAGAATTCATTTGATGAGGTGCGTGACAGAGCAGTAATAGAGATGCTCTATGCTACGGGGATGCGACGATCTGAGTTAGCCAACCTGAAAGTGGGAGATGTAGATCTTATCCAACGCCAAGTAAAAATATTGGGTAAAGGAGATAAGGAACGTTACATACCGATTATACCAGAACTTGAAAATACATTACACGAGTATTTAAAGCTACGAGCAGAAATAGCTAATAAAAAAAGTGAAGATTATTTGTTCTTAGTGAAAAACGGCAAAAAGATATACCCTACATTGATATATAGAATTATCAATTCGTATTTTAGTGCCGTTACCAGCAAAAAAAATGTGAGCCCTCACGTGCTACGACATTCATTTGCCAGCCATCTATTGGATAATGGTGCCGATTTGAATACCGTAAAAGAACTATTGGGGCACGCAAGCCTTGCTTCTACGCAAGTGTATACTAATACAAGCTTAGTAGAGCTAAAACGCCAATACAAAAAAGCACATCCTCGTGCAGAACAAAAAGACGAGGAAGAGTAATAGAATTGTTTAACCTTAAAAAAGAGACATTATGAAAGTACATGTACATCCTGTTGACTTTACAGTTGACCAGAAGTTAGTGGATTTTATCCAAAAAAAGCTTGACAAGCTTGACAATTTTTACGATCGCATCATTGAAGCTGACGTACATTTGAAGTTAGAAAACACCAATACTAAAGAGAATAAAATAGTAGAGGTGAAGGTACACATTCCTGGTGAGAGCCTTGTAGTGAAAAAACAGTTTAAGACCTTTGAGGAAGGTATTGATAGTAGCGTAGAGCCTTTAGAACGAATGCTACTAAAGTACAAGGAAAAACGTTAAACTTTTGTTAAACATATTTTTAGTACCAAAAATAATATTACCTTTGCCGCATTATTGTATAATTTACTTAATTAAAAAAAGAAAATGAAAAAAAGTATTTTAGTTCTGGCTTCATTGGCTTTCCTTGGAGTCCAAGCACAAGATGACTATAACAAATGGTCAGTAGATGTAAATGGAGGGCTAAATAAAGCTGTTTCTCCACTTACACGAGGGTATGCTACAGCCACTCCAAGTCCGTGGAGTGCATCAGTAGGTGTGCGCTATATGCTTAACAACAAATTTGGTCTTCGTTTAGGAGGTGGTTACGATGCTTTCTCTAACAAGAAAAACACCTCTAAGTTTGACTCAAATATTTGGAATGTTAATTTGCAAGCGTACGCAAACTTGGGTAGAGTGTTGAGCTTTGAAGATTGGACTAGCGACCTTAACGTATTGGTACACGCTGGTGGTGGTTACGCTCAACTTAAAAGTGATTGGTTAGGAAAAGCTGACCGTATGGTATTCTTAACAGCGGGTGTTACACCTCAAGTAAGACTTTCTAACCGCATTGCTTTATTATTAGATGGTTCATTATTTTTGAATGCTAAACAAAACGTTAGCTACGATACTAAATCTCGTGCTACAAGACGTGTTTTCCAAGGTGCTCACTTAGTAGGTACTGTAGGTTTGAACATTGCACTTGGTAAACAAGGTGTACACGCTGATTGGGCTGCTAATGCTGCTAAACAACAAGAAAACGATGATGTTGCTCAACGTATCGCTGCTCTTGAAAGCAATGTATCTGATTTGAAAGACAAAGTATCTGGCAAACAAGACAAGATGAACGATGCTAACGGCAACGGAATTCCTGACGAAATTGAAAGCTACTTGAACAACAACTACCAAGCTAAAGGTGCTACTGCAGCAGCTTCTGCAGCTGAAAACGGTGGCGTAAGCGGTGATGTAGTTGCTGACCTTATCAAAAAAGGTTACATAAGTGCTTACTTTGATTTCAACTCTTCTGTACCTCAAATGAGTTCTACTTGGGCTATTGATATGGTTGTTAAATATATGAAAGAAAACAGCAACGCTCAAATATCAGTAGTAGGTTATGCAGATGAGTTGGGTGGTACTAACTACAACTCTACATTATCACAAAAACGTGCTAATGCTGTGAAAGATTTGCTTGTAAAAGCAGGTGTTAGTGCATCACGTATCTCTACTGAAGGTAAAGGTGAAGATACATCAGTTGATAAAAACTCACCAAGAGCTCGTCAGTTAGCTCGTAAGGCTACATTCAGCATAAAATAATAACACTAAATTATACAATTAAAGAAAGCTGTCTCATATTGGGACAGCTTTTTTTTATACTAGTTATTGCCCAAGTTTCATAATAATTTTGTATTTTTGCAGCCTAAAAATAATTACAGTACAAGATGCCTAAAAGATATACCATTACAGCAGCGCTACCTTATACTAACGGACCTATACATATAGGACACCTTGCAGGTGTATACGTACCTGCCGATATTTATGCGCGCTACCAACGACTTAAAAATAATGATGTAGCTTTTATTTGCGGTAGTGATGAGCACGGAGTAGCTATCTCTATAAAAGCTAAAAAAGAAGGTACAACCCCTCAAGCTATTATTGATAAATATCATAATATTATTAAACAATCATTTGAGGATTTTGGTATTTCATTTGATAACTATTCACGTACCTCAGCTGCTATTCACCACGAAACAGCCTCTGATTTCTTTAAAAAACTATACGAACAAGGCGATTTTATAGAAGAAGTATCGGAGCAACTTTATGATGAAGAAGCTCATCAGTTCTTAGCCGATAGGTTCGTAATAGGTACTTGCCCAAAATGTGGTAATACTGAAGCCTATGGCGACCAATGTGAGCGTTGCGGCAGCTCACTTAACGCTACTGATTTGATAGACCCTAAATCATCTATCACAGGTAGTAAACCTATACTAAAGGCTACTAAACATTGGTTCTTACCCTTAGATCGTTATCAGAAGTTTTTAGAAGATTGGATACTCAAGGGTCATAAAAACGACTGGAAACCTAATGTATATGGGCAAGTAAAAAGCTGGTTGGACGATGAGCTTAAACCACGTGCCGTTACGCGCGACCTTGATTGGGGTATCCCTGTACCTATAAAAGGTGCCGAAGGTAAAGTATTGTACGTATGGTTTGATGCTCCTATTGGATATATATCATCTACTAAAGAATGGGCTACCCGTGAGGGAAAAGACTGGAAGCCTTATTGGAAAGATGAAAATACTGAATTGATACATTTTATAGGGAAAGATAATATTGTTTTCCATTGCATAATATTCCCTGCAATGCTCAAAGCTTATGGTAGTTATATATTGCCTACCAATGTACCTGCTAATGAGTTTCTAAATTTAGAAGGTAACAAGCTTTCTACTTCTAAAAATTGGGCTGTGTGGCTACACGAGTATTTAGAAGATTTTCCAAATCAGCAAGATGTATTGCGTTATGTACTAACTGCTAATGCTCCTGAAACCAAAGATAACGACTTTACTTGGAAGGACTTCCAAGCTCGTAATAATAATGAATTGGTAGCTATATTAGGTAATTTTATCAATAGGGTATTAGTGCTTACCGATAAATACTACAATGGTATAGTACCCGCGCCTAATACCTTTACAGCTACTGACAATGAAGTACTTGCCGAAGTAGTAACTCTTTCTCAAAAAATTGAGCAATCATTAGAACGTTTTCGTTTTCGCGAGGCGCAACAAGAACTAATGAATATTGCTCGCTTAGGTAATAAATATCTCGCTGACGAAGAGCCTTGGAAGCTTATAAAAACCGATGCAGAACGTGTAAAGACTATAATGTTTGTAGCACTGCATATAACTACAGCTTTGGCTATCACTAGCGAACCTTTTTTACCTTTTACATCTGAAAAGTTAAAGAAGATGTTGCTTTTTGAAGCAATGTCATCAGCACCTCATTGGCAAAATATATTACCAAACAAACTATTAATTACAAGCGGACATACGATAGGTAAAGCTGTATTATTATTTGAAAAGATTGAAGATGAGGCTATAGAAAAACAACTACAACGCTTAGAAACTACTAAAAAAGAAAATACACAAGAGACAGCAAGCGTAGCAGAAACATCTGTAGCACCTCAAAAAGAGCTTATTAGCTATGATGATTTTGCTAAAATGGATATTCGTATAGGTACCATTCTCACAGCCGAAAAAATGCCTAAAGCTGACAAACTACTTATTCTGAAAGTAGATACAGGGATAGACCAGCGTACTATAGTATCGGGTATAGCGCAAAGTTTTGAACCTGAAGAAATTATAGGAAAGCGTGTAACGGTGCTTACCAACCTCGCACCACGCAAACTGCGTGGAGTAGAAAGCCAAGGAATGATACTAATGGTAGAAAACAACGAAGGTAAATATACTTTTATTGCTCCTGATAGTGAAGGCATTGCTAATGGTACTGAAGTGAAGTAATATTTATCATAGAAACAAAAAATACTTGAAAGTTTTGACAACTTCCAAGTATTTTTTTATTGTAGTAATCGGGTCAAATTACTTCACTAAAAGGGATAGTTGTATCAAAAATCTCTTCCAACAACTTTTTGGTAACAGTTACATATTCAGAAAGAACTGCAGGGGTAACATCATAATCTTTTTGTTTATCAAAATGAGTATGGAATTGTATCAAATTTTTCTGCAAACGCTTGAATGATAAATTAGCTACTTGCATAGTTTCCTTTGTTTTAAATTTTTGTTGGTACATATAAGCATAAGTAAGTAATTGAAAGGCTTTACCATACTTTATATCATCAATAAGATCTTCCCAATCATTTATTTTTACATCTTTTTCTTCTACAACCCCTGTTTTATAATCTATAATTTGTAATTTTCCATCTCTACAATCAATACGGTCTATAATTCCTTTAAAATTTACGATAGTGCCATTTATTTTATGTTCAAAAGGAATTACCATTTTTTCTTCTAAACAAAGTACTTTTATTTCTGTACCCTCTTTAATTGTTGCTATTTCTAAATCTAAAAAACGATGCACATATTCCTTAATAACGTTGTAAATAAGGTAATTTTTTCCTTCACTAAAACTATCATTCCTATACTCTCTGCGAAAGTGAATATTAATAATCCTTTCTACTTTAGGGCGTATTTTTTCTATATCATTTACAGTAATAGCTCGGTTTATTCTACTATACAATAAGCCTTTATATAAGCATTCCAACGTTTTATGAATAATATTACCAAAAGTACGTGCTTCTACCGTTTCTTCTACTTCTTGTTCCTCATATACTTTTAATACATTTTGCTGATAAAACGTAAGCGGATTGCGTATATAAGTTGTAATTGCTGAAGGCGATAGTCCATTTTCAGCAAGCACACGTAACTTTTCTATAATTTCAGGTGTTTTTTGTATGTTAAGCACAGACAAAGAAGTAGGATACACTTTAGGAGCTTTAATAGAATGTATCACCTCGTGTTTATCAACATTTTCAGCTAATAATTGCAATATAAACCTACTCTTTTCTTTACTCTTTAAGCTATCCATTTCAGTATCATACAGTAGGTGAACTTTCTTAGCACGTTGCAAAATACGATAAAAGTTATAACTATAAACCGCATCGCGTTCTTTATAAGTAGGTAACCCCAATTCACGCTTTACATCATAAGGTATCAAAGAGTTATCACTCTTGCCAAGAGGCAATACACCTTCATTTACTGAAGTAATAATCACATTTTCAAAATCTAAACTTCTACTCTCCAATACCCCCATCACCTGTAACCCTTCCAAAGGTTCACCACGAAAGTTGAGAGCACTTTTCTGCAATACATCTAAATAGAAGTGATATAATGTTTTCACTGAATCTATATAATGATAACGATCTTGTAATTGTTTTAGTTGATTAAATAATTCATAGAACCTATAAGCATACTCCTGTACAAGAATATGTTGTGAATTTTCAGGGTCTATATATGATTTAAGTTTATAAATTATTGTAATAGCGTTCTCTATCAGCTTGCTGATAAAAGCAACATTTCTCGTCTTATCCTGCTCTTTTTCAGGAAATAATAATTTAAAAACCTCGTGCTGATTTTCAGGAGTCGCTTGTAAGAGCTTCTCTCTGCTTATATATGTAAGATTATGCTTTGTAATATACTCTGAGATAGCTTTTATTGCCTCTTGCGAAAGTAACTGTTTCAAAAAAGGTTGCGACAATAAGTTCAGTACATCTTTATGGTAAAAACTCTTGGAAAGATGCAAACGAAAATAAGTAGTAAATAAATCGTTTAGAGGCGTTTGCTGCAAAGGGTAACCCATTGTAATATTCACAGCCGTATTAGACTGAACCGCTTGAAGCATTGGTATTAGCAAACTCTCATCAGCAACAATAAGCGCTGTTTTTTCCAATTCAGTTTTAGGAGTATGCTGCAAGAGCTCAGCCACCACGTGTACCTGATTGATACTTTTAGAAACCCCTGTAAGATAAATCTTCTTTTCTTTCTCGTAGTTATTATTTATAAATTTAGGAGTATGCGTTTTGTAATATCTCCAATGCTCCCTATATTTACGAAAGAAATATCCCGCATCGTGGTCTTTCTTGTTTACAAAATAGCTGTCTGCATCCCAATAAATCTCACCACCTATATCCATCAAAATATCTTGTATGACCTTCTGTTCAGCTTCTGAGAGTGCATTAAAACCCACAAATATATGAATTGTATCAGTGTGAGTCTCTATATATTTAGGAAGAAATTCTACTGCTTTTTTCGCCACAAAGCCTGCATACCCTTTCTTCTTTTTTGTCAATTTTTCATTTAGAGCATCATAATAATCACGTAAAGACTCCCAAAAAGCTAAATATTCTTTCTGTAAATCTGTAAGAGAATCCATACCGCTCCACTGTTCTACTTTTCTTAAGTCACTAATATAAGAAAATATCTTATCAGGCTGTACCAAATATTGGTCTATCTCACTAAAATCTTTCAATGCTGTAACAGCCCAACCCAAGAACTCTTCAAAATTATTTACATCTTTTGCCTTACACACCCCTTTATAGCTATCATAAAATTCAAATAACAAAGGCAAACCACTAATAGCCTCTACCCCCGAGATACGCGTAAATAAATCAGCTATCCCTATAAATTCAGGAGCCATAGTAGGTCGTTGTACTTGTTCAGCAAAATATTTCTTCAAAAACAATGCAGGTCGTTTTCCCGTAGTAACAAACACTAAACGATCTGCTTTAGTGCTGTAGTTTTCAAGTACATCTGTAATTACATCTTTTAAATAACTCATAGTTAATAGTTCTTTTTGTTATTTTTTAGCTGATAAACAATATAGCCTAATGGCAGAACCATTACTCCTATATAAAAAGCGTGATTTATTACTGCCTCAGGTGCATATAATACAGCTACCAAAAGTCCAAATACAGCCCCTCCTAAATGCGCAGCGTGTCCTATATTATCCCCTTCACTCGGATTAAACATCATAAAAGCCGAATAAGCAAAATAAAAAGCACCAAACAACCAACCCGGCAAAAAATTCACTGTTATTCCTGTAGGATTAAGTGCAATCGCAGCAAATATAATTCCTGAAACAGCTCCCGAAGCTCCTATAGCCGAATAATACCATTGTCGTTGGTACAAATACCAACTAAACAAACTACCCGCAATCATAGCTCCAAAATAAACAACTAAAAATAATACACTCCCTATGCTCCTAATGAGTAACCCCTGAAAGAAAAACAGCGATACCATATTGAGAATTAAATGTTGCCAATCAGCGTGTAAAAAACCTGATGATACCAAACGAATATAATCACCCTTCTGCACAGCTCCTACATTGAATTTATAACGCTCAAAAAAAGTAGTATTCTGAAACCCATAATAACTCACTGCTATTGTAGCCACAAGTATAATAACAAAAACTATATTCATTGCAAAAAATCATTTAAATTTATAACCATAACAAAATCGTCAGTACTACCGAAAAGATAACCACTAACGGCATACAAAACCGCAACCATTGTTTGTAATTCACATTCACCATCGCCAGTGACGGCAAAATAAGCCCCGTAGGAGTAATTAGCGACATAATCCCCATACCAAAAAGATAAGCGCTCACCACACTATGCCCTTCAACCCCTACTACCGAAGCCAATGCCCCTATTATAGGCATCGTAAGTACCGCCATACCCGATGACGATGCTATAAACAAACTAAGCACTCCAAATACCAACATCAGCATTGGTAAAAATAACATTGGCGACATCCCTCGCACAAGGTCAGTTGCATAATGCAATATCGTACCAGCTATCTGCCCATCATTCAGTATAAACGATACCCCTCTGGCTATCCCAATAATAAAAGCCACCCCCAATAAGTCTCGAGCTCCTGCTATAAAATGTTGTACAAAAGCCTCTTCACCACAACGCTGTAGTACTGCTATTACAACAGCAGCTACCAAAAACTGAGCAGTCATTTCGCCAAACCACCAGCCCCATTGCGATACTCCTATAATCATAACTACAAACGAAAGCCCAAAAACCAAAAGCTCTATTTTCGTTGATAGTTTCAGTTCAGTAGTCTTTTCAGGTGTATTAGCCGCATATATTTCAGGTAAAGTAACCCCATATACAATAGATTTTTCAGGATATTTTTTTACCCTTTCAGCATACCTAATGATATAAAGTATACTGATAATCACACACAATACTAAGGCAATCAACCGTATATAGAGCCCCGAAGTCCAATCTACCCCAGCAGCATCCGAGGCAATAATCACCGCAAACGGATTAACAGTCGATGCCATAGAACCAACATTTGAGCCTATATAAATCACAGCCAAAGGCACTAATAAGTCGTAACCTGCTGCTAAAAAAATAGGTACCAACATAGGGTAAAACGCAAGAGTCTCTTCAGCCAATCCAAAGGAAGAGCCTCCAAGAGCCAAAAGCGTAGTGAGCAGAATAATAAGAATACCTTCACGCCCTTTCAGCAGATGAGCCAAATAAGCTACACCCATATTCAAAGCCCCCGAACTGTTGAATACACCTATGAAACCACCCAATACCAATACAAAAAGAATCACCTCTATACTATCGTAAATCCCCTTAATAGGCGCAAAAAGAACTGCAACAGCACCTTGCGGAGCCCCATTCCCTTCCACATAAGTATCAGGAATTGAAATAGGTTTCTTTATTTTTTCCTCCTTAAACTTATTCAGTTGTATATTGATACCAAGATTGTTGAGTTTCTCTTGAGTAGCAGGTACTATATATGCACTATCAGCAGTTCGTATTACAAAACTATCATCAGCCTTGTTGTAACTAAGTGTGCTATAACTCCCCGAAGGCAATAGATACGTAAGTCCTGCTGCCAATACAATCACAATCATCAACACCGTGTAAGGGGTAGGAAATTTAAGACCTTTCATTTTCAAAAAATATTCACTTTAAAGCCACAAAAATAGCAATTCCTCTGGAAAAGCCAAAGGAATTGCCAAAATATTTTTTAGTTTTAAAACTACACTATATCTCCCTATCAATCACATAATTCACCATCAACACCAAAGCATTCTTATAGTCCGAAACAGGAAAATCATCTAGCAATTTCAATGCCCTTTCCTGAAAATCCTTCATTTTATAAGTCGCATATTCCAGCCCTCCTCGTTGTTTTACAAATGCAATAACCTCTTTCACCCGCTTTTTATCCTTATTATGCTTCTTTACCGAATTTATAAGCCATTTTTTCTCGTCTTCACTGCAATTATTCAATGTATAAATAAGCGGAAGCGTCATTTTTTGTTCCTTAATATCAATCCCCGTAGGCTTCCCTATTGCATCATCAGTATAATCAAAAAGATCATCCTTTATTTGGAATGCCATTCCTATATACTCACCAAAAAGTCGCATCTTTTCAATTATTTCTGTTTCTTCTGGCAATACCGAACAAGCTCCCATTGCACAACAAGCAGCTATAAGTGTAGCCGTTTTCTGCCTAATGATTTCATAATAAACCTCCTCAGTAATATCCAATCGGCGCGCCTTTTCTATTTGCAACAGCTCGCCTTCACTCATTTCTCGCACCGCAACCGAGATGATACGCAATAAGTCAAAATCACCATTATCAATAGAAAGCAACAAACCTTTTGAAAGCAAATAATCGCCCACAAGCACCGCTATTTTATTCTTCCAAAGAGCGTTGATAGAGAAAAAACCTCGTCGCTTATTACTATCATCTACAACATCATCGTGCACCAAGGTAGCCGTATGTATAAGTTCTATTACCGATGCTCCTCTATAAGTACGCTCACTCATACCCCCACCCGATACCATCTTAGCAACCAAAAATACAAACATCGGTCGCATCTGCTTCCCTTTACGGTTCACTATATAGTAGGTGATACGATTTAGCAAAGCAACTTTCGAGCTCATTGCCCCTTGAAACTTCTGTTCAAAGAGCTCCATTTCCTCACGTATTGGCGCTTTTATTTGTGCTGTTATCTTCATTAGCTTACCTCTCCCGTATTTTTATGTTCGGCAGCAATTTTATCCAATTCTTCCTCTTCTTTAAAAGTACGTTTACCAAAAATATTCTCCAAGTCATCGCGGAATATTACTTCACGCTCCAACAGTAAGTTAGCAAGTTGAGTAAGTTTTTCCTTATTTTCGGTCAATATAGCAATAGCTCGTGCATACTGAGCCTCTACTATTTTTGAAATTTCTTCATCTATCAAATGAGCTGTCTTTTCGCTATAAGGTTTTGTAAATCCATAATCCGATTGTGCTGAATCGTAATAAGTAAGATTACCTATTTTATCATTAAGCCCATAAATAGTAACCATTGCACGCGCCTGTTTAGTAACCTTCTCAAGGTCGCTAAGCGCCCCTGTTGATATCTTATCAAAAATTACCTTTTCAGCAGCACGTCCTCCTAAAGCAGCACACATCTCGTCCAATATCTGCTCAGTGCGCACTATTTGGCGCTCTTCTGGTAAATACCAAGCAGCCCCCAGCGACTGCCCTCGTGGTACAATTGTAACTTTCACCAAAGGTGCAGCATATTCTAATAGCCAACTCACTGTTGCGTGTCCTGCTTCGTGAAATGCAATTGCCTTGCGCTCTTCAGGAGTAAGAATCTTGCTCTTCTTCTCAAGCCCACCCACTATCCTATCTACAGCGTCCAAAAACTCTTGCTTACTCACCGCCGTTTTGCCTTTGCGCGCCGCTATCAAAGCCGCCTCATTACATACATTAGCAATATCAGCACCCGAAAAACCAGGTGTTTGCTTAGCAAGAAAATCTATATCCAATGTCTCAGCCGTCTTTATAGGCTTCAAGTGTACCTGAAATATTTGTTTACGTTCATTCAAGTTAGGCAGTTCCACATATATTTGCCTATCAAAACGTCCCGCACGCATCAACGCTTTATCCAAAATATCAGCGCGGTTAGTAGCTGCCAGCACAATAATATTTGTATGCGACCCAAAACCATCCATTTCCGTAAGCAGCTGGTTCAGCGTATTTTCTCGCTCATCATTAGCTCCCGTCATCGCATTTTTTCCTCGCGCACGCCCTATAGCATCTATTTCATCTATAAATATAATACAAGGTGCTTTTTCTTTTGCCTGTTTAAAAAGGTCTCGCACTCGCGAAGCACCTACACCCACAAACATCTCAACAAAATCAGAACCCGAAAGCGAAAAGAATGGCACTTGCGCCTCTCCAGCTACAGCCTTTGCAAGTAGCGTTTTACCAGTACCAGGAGGACCCACCAATAACGCCCCTCTTGGTATCTTACCCCCAAGCGAAGTATATTTATCAGGATTCTTCAAGAAATCTACAATTTCCTGTACTTCCTCTTTAGCCCCTTCCAAGCCTGCTACATCTTGAAACGTTACAGGTACTTGCTTTTTCTCGTCAAACATACGAGCCTTTGATTTTCCTATATTGAAAATACCTCCAGCGCCTCCTGCACCTGCCATACGTTTCATTACATAAATCCATACACCTATTACAAGTACAAATGGTATCAAAGTAATCAACAAATCCGAAAATATATTCTGCTGACTTTTATTTTCGCGCGTTGTATCAAGGTTATTTTCTTTAACTATCTGGTCAAAACGATTTTCAAAGTTGCTAAGGTCGCCCAATTCAAAGCGATATTGTGGTACATCAGCAGGATTACCATTTTGCATAATAGCATTCCCTGTAGGGCGTACATCTTTATGCTCCTCCTTCTTAAGCGCATCTGCATTCAAGTACACATTAGCTTCTTTCTTATTCAGAATAACAATTCGTGATACATCACCATTGCTCAAATATTCTTCAAATTTAGCTTGCGGTATTTCCTTAGGTTGTGACCAAAAGGTTGCTCCTGAATAGTAATTAAATGCCAAAAGCACAAGTAACAACACAGCATACAGCCAATATGCTGAAAATCGGTTGCCGTTATTCTTATTATCTCCCATTTTCTAATATTGAGTTTCTACATTAATGAATTTCGCATCGCCCCATAAGCCTTCCAAGTCATAATGCTCACGAACTTGAGGCTGAAATATATGCACCACCACATCCACATAATCTATAAGCACCCATTCAGCATTCATTTCACCCTCTACGTGCCAAGGCTTTTGATGCCCTTCAGCTTGGCTTACTACTTTTTGTACCGAACCTGAAATCGCTGCCACCTGAGTATTAGTATTACCATTGCATATTACAAAATACTCACACACAGCACTCTCTACTTCACGTAGATCTAAAATAGTGATATCCTTACCTTTAACCTTCTCTATACCTGCTATAATATTGCTGAGCAGTTCATTAGATGTTATTTCTTTATTCATTCTTTTTTATATTTTTCTCTATTTGTTTTATCAAATACTATTAGGGTAAACACTTATCCTTCACTTTTAAACAGAAGCTAAAATGTTAATAGTTCCCATTCTTCTAAAAAAACGTGCAAAGATAATCATTTGAATTTAAAAAGCAAAAATATTGCCATAGCTTTTTGTCAGGACAAGTTGTCAGGTATTTTTATTTAAACGAAACCACCGATGGTACACGCTGGCTGAAGCTATGCAACCTAAAATCATCGTTCGTATCTCCTGTGATTTTAAAAATATGTTTCCCATTACCCGGTATGATAGGAAAATAAGCCAGTGAAAACTGAATTGCCCCAAAAGGCAAATAATCATTAGTAATATAAAATCCTAATGAAAACCGAGAATACAAATCTACATTAAAAAATGGTGATTCTTTACGCCCTATAAAAGCAGTATCTACCGATAGAAATGGACTTACCCGAAAGCCTATAAACTGAAATGGACTATAAAGCTGTGTTTGCGAACTTAGTATCAACTTTCTGTTTCCATACACCTCACTGCTATTAAACCCAAGAATTCCATAATGCTCGTTAATACTCAGCCTACTACCTTGATATACAAAATCTTTAACCCCCATAACAAACGAAGCCTTCAAAAACTCCCTAAAGTGCCAGTCTCCTATACTGAGCAATCTCGTAAAATGTGTTCCTTCAGCACGAAACACCAGTTCTTTTATTTTTCCTTTCGGAACAAAACTCCCCACCTCAAAATCTGCTGCATAATATCCCTTTCGCTCATAATAAGCTTTTGAAAATCCTAAGGAAATATAAGGTAACATTCTATGGTTTTTCCATATAGCCCCCGATGTTAAATAAAGAGTATGTCCCGTACCCACATCTTCTGTATCACCATTCCTGAAAATATAGCGATCTTTCACAAATTTACTCCTATTCAAGCTCAGTTGCGTAAGAAAAATATTTTCATTAGAATGATATACATCTTCCTTCGGATATAAAAAACTATTCCTGTAAAAACTTGTATTGCGATAAGTGGCGCCAATAATAAAATTATTGATACTCTTATCTTTAGAAACCCCAAGCGGCTTTACCCAGCTACCAAAAGTATTAAAACTTTTGTAATACAACACAGGCTTATAATTGGGTATTGTATCTACATACGCATCTCTATTTTCATAGTACGACACACTCCCTGACCATCGTGCCAATGGCGAATAAAGCTGCCTATCCACATAAATATAACGCGTAAAATACCCCTCATAATCCGAATAGTATGAGCCTCTCACATTCACATATGTATTTCTGATGTTCCGCAGTGTATAACTCATTCCCTTACCACTATCAGCTATACCCGTAAAAAACTGCTGATAGGTGAATGAAGCCTCGTGTCCTAACCCAAAAAGATTGCGTTCAGATAAGCGTGTCCAGCCTCTGCTTCCCGTGAGGTCTCCGTCCACATACATTGTCCAACTATCAAGCACTCTTATATGCACATCTACCGAGTCTTTAAACCGCCCCACAGGCATAGGCTCTATATACACCCGCCGCACATAACGTTGATTTCTAAGCAGTCGCTCTGTCTCACTGATGAGCAACGTATCCAAAGCTTGATTCTTTTTAAAAAGAAGCAAATGTCTTATTGTGCTCTCACGTGTTTTTATATGTAGCGCATTTCCATAACGTTCAAACTTGCTGATAGCTTTTTTGTTAGCATCGCGTTCATCAAACCCAAAAGGGTCTAAAGTCGTAATCAGTATATTCCTAATAATTTTCCCCTGATAAGACAACGTATCACAAACAGCTTCTTCAACAGTTTTTATTGTGTCTTTCTCAGTAGAAGAAACCTCAGCCAAAGAATGCTGTTCCTTTACTACAATAAAATCTTTCAGCCTTTCAGTTACCTTATGCTGTTGCAAATAATCTCTAAGCCGTTTGTAAAAAATTCTATTTTTTACTTCCCTGTCTAATACCCGCTGAATCGTATCACTCGTTCTTAATGTATCTTCTGTTTGAGGAAAAACTAAGTGTATCCCCAAACAAAAAAATAGTATAAGAGCAAGTTCTTTCATCATCGTTTCTTCATAAAAAATTGTTTTATAAGTTCAGTACATTCATTAGCCTTTATCCCCGTTGTAATTTCAGTTTTAGGGTGCAGTAGCCCTCCCATAACAGTATATCCTCTATGCAAATCAGCTGCCCCGTACACCAGTCGTGACAACTGGCTCCAATACAATGCCCCAGCACACATTGCACAAGGCTCCAAAGTGATATACATAGTACAACCTTTCAGATACTTGCCCCCTAAATAGCTTGCAGCCATCGTAATAGCTTGCATCTCAGCGTGAGCCGTTACATCGTTTAGTCGTTCTGTAAGATTATGAGCCCTCGCTATAATTCTACCATCGGCTACTACCACAGCTCCCACAGGCACTTCTCCTTCATCAAAAGCTGTAAGTGCCTCATTTAGGGCTATGTCCATAAAGTATTCATCATTTTCTGTCATCGTAAGCAACAAAAAATTACTTTGGTAGGTACAAAAACTCTACCAAAGTAAAGTCAATCGTATAAAAAATGTAATTATTTTCCTTTAAAAAGGTTACCTATACCACTCACTATATCGTCCATTACATTTCCATCCTTGTTTTTATCAAGCAACGAGGTGAGCTTATCTCCTATACTTCCTCCGTCTTTGCCCCCAAAGAAATTAGAAAACATAGAAGGCAAGTGTTGGAATATTTGGCTCACATTGTCAAGAGAAATACCTGTTTTTTCACTGATAGCTTGTAGGGTAGATTGTTCACCCCCCTTTAGTTTGCTTAGTAGCTCAGCAGCATTCCCTTCTTTTCCTAACATTTGTTTTAGCGAATCCAACACAGTATTCACTTTATCTGTTGATATACCAGTCTTCTCACTAAGTCCATTAACAATTTTCTGAAGGTTTTCTCCTCCAAAAATATCTAAAATTTCTGCCATTGTATATAATTATTTTAATAAAGTTACTATTTGTTCAGCTAATTCTGTAGCAATACGGTCTTGCGCCTCAGTAGTGCTCGCACCTATGTGTGGTGTAAGTGATATCTGTGGGTGCATCAATATATGTAGTGAAGGTGTAGGCTCATTTTCAAATACATCCAATCCTGCAAAAGCTACCTTACCACTTTCTAAGGCTTCTAACAAAGCTTGTTCCGAAAGAGCTCCTCCACGAGCAAGGTTTATTATCCCTACCCCATCTTTCATTTTCTCAAACTCTGCTACATCTATTACATACCCTTTTTGTGCACTGTTATTTAGAGTTATAAAGTCAGCTTGCGAAAGCAATTCATCTTTACTAACTGTTTTAACATTGAAGTTAAGTTCCTGTCCGTCAAAAAATGAAAGGTTTATAACAGCCTCTTTCACGTAAGGATCGTGAGGCAAAACTTTCATTCCCAAGCCTATTGCTATCTTTGCTACTGCCTGCCCTATCCTGCCAAAACCAATAATACCCAACGTTTTACCGCGTAATTCCGCCCCATTGGCATAACCTTTTTTCAGTTCATTAAACTGACTCTCTCCTTCCAAAGGCATCATTCTATTAGCATCGTGCAAATAACGTACCCCCGTAAAAAGATGGGCAAAAACAAGCTCAGCTACCGAATTAGTCGAAGCATTAGGCGTATTAATCACCTCTATATTTTTACTTTGTGCATACGCCACATCTATATTATCCATCCCCACTCCACCTCTACCAATAAGTTTCAAAGTAGGGCAGCCATCTATAATATCCTTACGCACCTGTGTAGCTGAACGTACTAATAAGCCACTAATTTCGTGTTTATTGATGTATTCTACCAACTGGTTTTGAGCTACCTTAGTAGTAATTACCTCAAAACCTTTTTTTTCCAGCATATCTTTGCCTAAAGGCGAAATACCATCATTAGCGAGTATTTTTATTTTCATTATTATTGTAATTTATAAAATTATGTTCTTTTATGTTTTTTATATACGACGTTGTACCACTTCAAATATGTGTTCTCCATCACACTTCAAAGTTTTAGAAGGAAACTTCAAAATCAGTGCATAGTCGTGAGTAGCCATTAATATCGTGCGCCCCGCAGCATTTATTTCCTTAAGCACTTGCATCACCTCCACACTCGTTTCTGGGTCTAAATTTCCTGTAGGTTCATCAGCAAGTATAAGCTCTGGGTCATTGAGTAACGCACGTGCTATAGCCACCCGCTGTTGCTCCCCCCCCGATAGCTCGTGAGGAAACTTATAATCCTTAGTATCCATCTTCACTTTAGCCAACACTTCTTGTATACGTTTCTTTATTTCCACTTTGTCTTTCCAGCCTGTAGCCTTTAGTACAAATGCAAGATTATCATACACATTACGGTCTGTAAGCAACTTAAAATCCTGAAATACAACCCCCAACCTGCGCCTTAATAGCGGTATTTTGTTCTCATTCAGTTTTTTTAAGTTGAAACCTACTACCTTACCCTGCCCTTGTAGCAGTGGCAAATCACCATAAAGGAGTTTGATAAGGCTACTCTTGCCTGAACCAGTCTTCCCTATCAAATAAACCAATTCCCCCCGCCCAATAGTAAGATTTACGTCAGAGAGTATCAAGTTATTTTTCTGAAAAACCGATACATCTTTAAGTTGTAATATAGGTGAATCCAATGATTTTTAATATTTTATAGTTAATAATACCGATTAATCACTTTTCTTTTCTGCTGAAATCAACTGCTTTAGAGCTGTCATCTCTTTGTATTTCTCACGTGCCTCACCTGCAGGATAACCAAAGTATGTATGCCCACCTTCCAACGACTTCGATACTCCACTTTGTGCCAAAATAACAGCTTTTTTACCAATAGTAATACCACTTGTCATTCCCACTTGTCCCCAGATAGTAACATCATCTTCTATCACCACACAACCTGCAATACCCGTTTGCGAAGCTATCAGGCAACGCTCTCCCACTACAGTATCGTGCCCTATATGCACGTGATTATCAATTTTCGTTCCTTTTTTGATAGTAGTATCAGCAGTAACACCCCTATCAATCGTGCAAAGTGCCCCCAAATCTACATTATCTTCTATAACCACTCTTCCCCCCGATTTCAGTTTATCATAGCCATTAGCACGTTTTTTGTAATAAAAAGCATCAGCACCTAGCACTGTACCCGCGTGTATCGTAACAAAATCACCTATCTCGCAATGGTCATATATACTCACATTCGGGTGTATCACACAATGTTTGCCTATAGTTACGTGATTACCTATAAAAACACCTGGTTGTATTATTGTATGTTCACCTATTGTTGCCGTAGGTGCTATAGTAGCAGTGGCTCTTTCAAAAGGTTTGAAATATTGAGTCAGCTTATTAAAATCCCTAAAAGGATCATCCGAAATCAAAAGAGCTTTACCTTTAGGGCACTCCACTTCCTTGTTGATAAGTATCACTGTAGCTCTTGATTCTAATGCCTTGTCATAGTACTTAGGATGATCTACAAATACTA
Source organism: Capnocytophaga sp. oral taxon 332 str. F0381 (assembly GCF_000318275.2). Classification (NCBI taxonomy): domain Bacteria; kingdom Pseudomonadati; phylum Bacteroidota; class Flavobacteriia; order Flavobacteriales; family Flavobacteriaceae; genus Capnocytophaga; species Capnocytophaga sp. oral taxon 332. Next base: position 16,953 of record NZ_KB291313.1, on the reverse strand, counting down.
TGTCGCCCATCTGCACCACGTGTATTTCATTCATTCCAAATACAGGAAAGTTTTCATCACCCACGTATTTAGCACCGATGATAGTCGCAATTTGTTTAAGTGTATAAGGCTGTGAAAATCGCATAATAAGTAATTATAAGATAATAAGAGGCTACCCTAAAATCATTATTTTCAGGTAGCCTCTCTTTTTTATTTAATGTTTTATCAATTTAGTCTTTCATTCTTTCAACATAAGTACCTTTCTCAGTTTCTACTTTGATGCGGTCACCTTCATTGATAAAAAGAGGCACATTCACTACCGCACCTGTTTCTACTGTTGCAGGTTTAGTAGCGTTAGTAGCAGTATTACCTTTCACTCCAGGTTCCACGTGAGTAACTGTAAGTATTACGTTAGCAGGCATCTCTACCGAAAGAGGAGTCTCATCTTCAGCATTAAAGATAACCATTACCGTCTCGCCTTCTTTCAAAAGGTCAGGATAGTCAAGCATATCCTTGCGAATATGCACTTGGTTATAATCCTCATTGTTCATAAATACAAACTGATCCCCTTCAGCATAAAGATACTGAAATGAACGAGTTTCTACACGCACATCCTCAATTTTGTGTCCTGCCGAAAACGTATTGTCCAATATTTTACCCGTAGTAACACTTTTAAGTTTTGTACGTACAAAAGCAGGTCCCTTACCTGGCTTTACGTGCAAAAACTCAATTATCTTATAAATATCGTGGTTAAAACGGATACACAATCCTTTCTTAATGTCTGCAGTTGTTGCCATTTATCTATTCCTTTTTATTTATTTTTTAATTTTTATTTCCAAATTTCCTGTAGTATCTTAATCATTACTACTATTATATCCTTTCATTATCCCGTGTTGCGAACGTCTTATAAACTGTAGTATCTCATCGCGTTCCAGCGTTGCCTCCATCTCCGCTTCTATATATTCCAAAGCGTGTGTAGTCGAGAGTTTTTTCTGAAAAATAATACGGTAAATATCCTGAATCTCACGTATCTTTTCCGCAGTAAAACCTCGCCTATGCAACCCTATCGAGTTTACCCCTACATATGAAATAGGATCACGAGCAGCTTTCACATAAGGCGGCACATCTTTTGATACCATCGTACCCCCCGTTACAAAAGCATAACTGCCTACCATACTAAACTGATAAACAGCCGTCATACCTGCCATTACCACAAAATCACCTATCGTTACGTGCCCTGCAAGAGTAGTCCCATTAGAGAATATACAACCATTCCCCACTACACAATCGTGAGCAATGTGCGAATATGCCATTATCAAGCAATTATCACCCACTACGGTCTTCATTCTATCTACAGTACCCTTATTTATAGTAACACATTCTCGTATGGTAGTGTTATCACCTATATGTGTTGTAGTTTCCTCACCTTTATATTTAAGATCCTGCGGAATAGCCGAAATTACAGCACCAGGAAATATACGACAATTTTTCCCTATACGTGCCCCCTCCATAATGGTTACGTTAGGTCCTATCCAAGTACCCTCACCTATTTCTACATTCTTACTAATAGTAGTAAAAGGCTCTATCACTACATTCTTCGCTATTTTAGCATCAGGGTGCACATAAGCCAATGGTTGAATCATACAATCTTTTATTTTACTTTAACAATTTGAGCCATAAGCTCCGCTTCTGTAGCCAGCTTACCATTCACATAAGCATAAGCCTGCATATGGCAAATACCTCGCCTAATAGGAGATAGCAAATCCAACTTAAATATAAGTGTATCCCCTGGTACCACTTGCACTTTAAATTTTACATTATCTATCTTCATAAAGTAAGTAAGGTAGTTCTCTGGGTCTGGTACCGTGCTTAGTATTAAAACCCCACCCGTTTGTGCCATCGCCTCTATCTGCAATACACCTGGCATTACAGGTGCTCCAGGAAAATGCCCTACAAAAAAAGGCTCATCCATCGTTACATTTTTTAGCCCTACCACGTGCTTGTCCGATAGCTCAAATATTTTGTCTACCAACAAAAATGGTGAACGGTGAGGCAGAAGTTTCATAATATCCGTTGCATTTAGTAACGGAGGCTGGTTTATATCTATTAGCGGAACGTTATTGCGGCGTTCATTCTTTATAATCTTAGATAATTTTTTAGCAAACTGGGTATTAGTAAAGTGCCCTGGTTTTGTAGCAATCACCTTCCCTTTTATACGAGCACCCACCAATGCAAGATCCCCAATTACATCCAAAAGCTTATGGCGAGCAGCCTCATTAGGATAATGTAAGGTAAGGTTATCAAGCACTCCATTAGGTTTTACTGAAATCTTATCCTTGTTAAAAATCTTTTTCAGTTTCTCCATTGTGCTTTCCGAAATCTCCTTATCTACATACACTATAGCATTATTCAAATCACCCCCTTTTATAAGTCCGTGATCTAAAAGAGTCTCCAATTCGTGTAAGAAACTAAACGTACGAGCACCAGCTATCTCCTTCTTAAAGTCCGACAACTTATTCAAGTAAGCATTTTGTGTGCCCAGCACCTTCGTACCAAAATCCACCATAGTAGTAACCTGATATTCCTCAGCAGGTATCAGTGTTATTTCACTACCCGTTTCCTCATTTACATAGGTAATAACCTGTTTTACTACATATTCATAGCGTGGTGCATCTTGCTCCACAATTCCTGAAGCCTCTATAGCTTCTACAAAATATTTAGACGACCCATCCATTATTGGCGGCTCCGATGAGTTCAGCTCTATGATTACGTTGTCCAAATCCATCCCTACAAGGGCTGCCAAAATATGTTCACAGGTCTGTATCCTTACACCTTTTTTCTCTAGTACCGTACCACGCTCTGTACTCGATACGTAAGTAGCGTCCGCCTCCACTACAGGGTTCCCCTCTAGATCGGTACGTACAAAAGTAAATCCATTATCAATAGCGGCAGGTTTTAGCACCATCTTCACTTGCTTGCCTGTGTGCAATCCTATACCTTCTAAAGTAATCTCTTTAGATAAAGTGTTTTGCTTTATCATAACCTATTTATTATTTTAATTTTTTTTCTAATTCTTCTATACGTTTTAATAATGCAGGCAATTTCCTGAATATCACGTATGATTTATTATATTCTGCATACCCCAATGCAGGTGAGCCCTGTATAACCTCATCATCTTTCACATTCCGTCCCACACCCGTTTGCGCTTGTATTTTTACCCTATTGCCTATCTGTAAATGTCCCACTACACCCACTTGTCCACCTATCATACAGCTTTCTCCCACTTTTGTAGAACCTGCAATCCCTGTTTGCGCAGCAATTACAGTATTTTTACCTATCTCTACATTATGAGCTATTTGTATTTGGTTATCCAATTTTACTCCCTGCCTAATAATCGTTGAACCCAAAGTCGCACGGTCTATAGTACTATTAGCCCCTATATCCACATTGTCCTCAAGTACTACATTACCTATCTGAGGCACCTTGCCATATACACCCTCATCATTTGGCGTAAAACCAAAACCATCAGCACCCAATACAACCCCACTGTGCAAAGTACAATTTTTCCCTATCACAGTTTCCGAATATATTCTGCAACCTGCAAATATCATTGTATTATCACCTATAGTTGTATTATCACCTATGTAAGTATTAGGGTATATCTTTACATTATTACCTATATGCACATTCTCACCCACATATGCAAATGCTCCTATATACACATTCTCACCCAATTGTGCCGAAGTAGCTATAAATGATGGCTGTTCAATACCCTGCTTATTCAGTTTTATCTCATTGTAAAACTCCAATAATTTCGCAAAAGCAACATAAGGGTCTTCCACTCTCACCAAAGTAGTTGTCAAAGCCTCCTCTGGTTCAAAGTCTTTCCCTACTATCACCACCGAAGCAGCTGTTGTATATATAAAATGTTTGTATTTAGGGTTTGCTAAAAACGAAATACTCCCCTGTACCCCTTCCTCTATCTTAGAAAGTTTGTATATTTCTGTCTCTGGGTTGCCTTCCACTTCCCCCCCCAATACATTGGCTATTTGTAATGCTGTAAATTTCATTTAATTAGTTTATAATCAAAACAATACAATTGTTTTAACACAGTTTGTAGCGTTTATAACACTATATTTGGCAGCAAAAGTATAAAAATTATTTCAAATATCACTACTTTTTAGCTTTTTTATTTAGGATAACAAATATAATATTTAGTCGTTACCTGTGCAAGTGCCTCCAAATTTAGCTCTTCTGCTGTCTTTCGTATATCCACTACCCTACCATTTTTTGTCAATAATTTTATTCCTTCCTTATCTGGGTTATAACCCCTATTGCTCATCTGTCCTTCAAAAACAAAGTACTTCAAATATTCCTCCTTTAGTCCTTTTAGTAATGCTATTTTGTGCAAACGTTCTATCTTTCTTGGCTCAAACTCTGTAGTTCGCAATTTTAGCTTTAGCAAATCTCTATTGAGTAACATACGGCTCAACTGCGAAAGCACCCAATCTCTATGAAACTGCCATTCCTTCATTGCCGAAAAAATATCCATATCATCCAATAAAGCAAACTTCTCAAGTACCTCTATATCAAAATTCTCATTAGATATTTTATGACTCACAAAAAAATACAATACCCCCGACATTTTAAGCTCTTCCCCCTGCTCTACCAGTTCTTTCGCCCGTGTCAGCAACCTAATGAGCATCAGTTCCGCAGCCACACTCGTTTTATGCAAATATACCTGCCAATACATCAATCGCCGTGCTATCAAAAATTTCTCTACAGAGTACAATCCCTTCTCTTCTACTACCAATTCATCATTGCGCACATTAAGCATTGATATCAGTCGTTCCGAATTGATATTCCCTTCTGCTACACCCGTGTAAAAACTATCCCGCTTCAGGTAATCAGCCCTATCAATATCCAGCTGACTTGCAATTAGCTGATGCATAAATTTTCGCGGGTACTCTCCCGTAAATATCTTAATAGCAAGCTCCAGCTTCCCATTAAATTGTTTGTTCAGCTGTTGCATAAATAGTAATGATATATCCTCGTGCGATATATTTTCCACTATACTATGCTCCATAGCGTGCGAAAAAGGTCCGTGTCCTATATCGTGCAAAAGAATTGCTATATACAGTGCCTCAGCCTCCTTTTCTGTAATTGTAACCCCTTTAAAGCGCAATATCTCAACCGTTTTTTGCATCAAGTGCATACAGCCCAACACGTGTTCAAAACGCGTGTGTTTAGCACCTGGAAATACCAAAAACGAAAGTCCCATTTGGTTTATACGCCTAAGGCGTTGAAAATAAGGGTGCTCTATAATATCAAATACCAAGCTACTCGGTATATGCACAAACCCATAAATGGGATCATTAATGATTTTTAATTTATTTCTTGCTGGCATTCAATTGTTGGTTTTTAAGCCAATAAGAAGTCGATTGATACCTCGCTATACACTCCAATACTCCCCGCTCTTCCAAATCCTTCCGCTCCTCTTGGCTGTAATATAATGGATATTCCGTTCCTGCAGGCTGCTCAGCCTCTAAACGCAAATCATACTGTCGCACCTTTTTTACTGGCGAAATCACAGTAAGCCGTTCAGGCGTTAAATATCCCAAATCTTGATAAGTAGCTATATAAGCTCGTGGCTGATAATCAGCCGTTAGTACATCCTGCCCTATAAATTTAGACGTGTAGCTAAAGTTCAACAATCCCATCACCGTAGGCATCACATCTATCTGAGACACAAGGGTATCTATCTTCTGTGCAGGTATAAAATCAGCATAGATAAAACACGGAATACGATAGCCATCCAAAGGTAATTCTGTACTACCCGCACTCGAAGCACAATGGTCAGCCACTACCACAAAAAGCGTATTTTTATACCATTTCTGCTTTGCTGCCATCTCAAAAAAACGTTTCAGTGCATAATCCGTATATTTCACCCCACCAGCACGCCTCTTTTCTGTAGGAGGTATATCAATTTTCCCTTCAGGATATGTAAACGGACGGTGATTGCTCACAGTCATCCAATGATTAAAAAATGGCTTGCCTGTTTTTGATTGCTCATTCATCACCGCTATAGCCTTATTTGCCATATCCTCATCGCATACCCCCCATATATTTGCAAAAGTAACCTCTTTAGGAGAAAAACTACTCCTATCCACTATATCATAGCCATTCCCACCAAAAAAGTCTTTCATATTATCAAAGTAACTATCCCCTCCATACAAAAACTTCACATCATAGCCCTTACTCCTGAACACACTACCCGTAGTAAATTTATCCTTATTATCCTTGCGTTTCACTACACTCTCCCCTGGCGTAGGAGGCAAGCATAGCGTAAGTGCTTCAAGCCCGCGCACCGTACGATTACCTGTAGCGTATAAGTTTGTAAAAAACATACTTTTCTTTGCCAACTCATCTAAAAAAGGCGTACGATTATCATCATTACCATACATAGTTAAGTACTCAGCCGACAAGCTCTCTACCGAAATAAGTACCACATTATAATGCTTTTCTGCCTGTTGCGATACTATTTTCCGCTCAATACTACCCGCTTGCAATGATTGTAACAAAGTTTCTTCTGCAACTTTTTCATCAATAGAAGGATAAAACTGTTCGTAATCTAATTCACTATGCGTAAAAGCGTAATAAAATTTATATACCCCATTTGATTGTATTTCTTTAGCAAAAATATTACTTGCTGAAAGATTGTTTAGCTTAGGAAGAGCTACTACAGCCAGAATTGCTATCACACTATAAACCAGTAAATAAGCTACCTTTTGTTTAAGTGATGGTATATCTTTTATGGTAGGTTTTGTTTTTACAAAAATAAAAAGTGTAAGTACTATTACTACCACCCCAACCACCGAAAAAAGTGGTACTACAGGATAACTTTCCATTATATTACCTATCACCTCATTGGTATAAATAAGGTAATCAACAGCTATAAAATTATATCTAATTCCAAATTCATTCCAAAAAAAGTACTCACTCACACCATTCATCACTATAGCAAAAACATATATAACCAAAGTGATAAAATATAGTATATTGCGCAATACAACTCGCTGTTTACTCCAAATAAGCAACAACGCAAAGCAAAATGTTTTAAAACCAAAAAAAGCCAATGCTATTTCAGGAATAACCCCACCGTATTGGTTAAAAATATTATTCGGATAAAACTCAATATACCCCAAAAAAGCTATAAAAGCCACCAATAGTAACCATCCATACGGATTTTTATACTTGCTATTACTTATTAGCAGCATATAAAGCATCAATAGAGCATTGATAAGCACTGCTATCAACACATCCGAAAGCAATCCTATACCTAATAATTTTACGACCTCAAGCCACGAAAATGATGCTGTTGTAATCGGGTGATATACAAATATCAAACGCAGTACAAGCGATATAAAAAGGTAAAGACCACCTATATAAATAAAAGGCTTAAGCCTATGAATAATATCCTTCATCAATTTTTCTTTTTGTGCTGCAAAGATACAATTTTTATCTCAAAATATTATCTTTTTTAACAAAAAAAACTTTGCTCAAGCATTCCTCGAACAAAGTTTTTCTTTATATCATCAATTTTCCAATATCTCAATTATTGGTTGTTCAACATAATAGGCATCGCAAGCATCAACACCTTTTCGCCTTCGTCCAAGCCGTCTAATGGCGTTAATATCCCTGCGCGATTTGGCATAGACATTTCCAACATTATTTCATCTGAATCGAGGTTGTTTATCATCTCTTTCAAGAATTTAGAGTTGAAACCTATCTCCATATCCTCACCGTGATAGTTACAAGTCAATCGTTCTTCACCCTTATTGCTGTAATCCACATCTTCTGCCGAAATAACAAGGCTTGAACCCGCCACTTTCAATCGTATTTGGTGTGTAGTCTTGTTTGAAAACAATGACAAACGATTTACCGAATTATAAAACTGAGAGCGATTGAGCGTCAATTTATTAGGATTTTCTTTAGGAATTACAGCATCATAGTTAGGATACTTACCATCTATAAGCCTACAGATAAACTCCATATTATCAAATGAAAACTTAGCATTGCTTTCATTGTACTCTACCGTCACTTCAGTCTCGCTCCCCGATAAAATACTTTTTAGGATATTCAATGGTTTTTTAGGCATAATGAAATCTGTAGCCTCCTCTGCCTTTATATCCAAACGTTCATATTTCACCAATTTATGAGCATCTGTACCTACAAATACTAACCCTTCAGGAGTAAACTGAAACAATACCCCACTCATTGTAGGACGCAAATCATCATTGCCTATCGCAAAAATTGTCTTTTGGATAGCTGTCGCCAATACATCGCCCAGCATACTTACTTTATTAGCTTCAGGCAAAGCTACAGGCTGCGGAAATTCAGAACCATCTAAGTATGCCAAAGAGTAATTACCTGTTGTAGAGCTAATATCTATAACATTATTTTCTTTCACTACAAAAGTAAGGGGTTGTTCTGAAAATGTTTTAAGAATATCTATCAGCATTTTTGCCGAAATAGCTATACTCCCTTCAGAATCCGACTCCACCTCCAGTGTACCCTTTACAGTAGTTTCTAAATCTGAAGCCGAAATAGTTAGCTTATTAGTTGAAAGCTCAAATAAAAAGTTATCCAATATCGGCATTGTATTATTGTTATTAATAACACCACCAAATACTTGTAACTTTTTAAGTAAGTACGAACTTGATACTATAAATTTCATATTTTTATTATTTTAAACAACAAATCGCCTCCTAACGGAAGTTATAATGGCAAAAGTACTAAGATTTTTTATTTCTACCAAATATTTTTCAATATTTTTTTTATCGTGTCAATTCCACCCACAAAAGCAATGCTATTTACTCAAACGACTGCATCTCCACAAGCTTTCTATACATTCCTTGTTTTTGCAGCAATTCGCTATGCGTTCCTTGCTCTATAATTCTTCCCTTTTGCATTACCACTATTTGGTCGGCATTCTGTATAGTCGATAGCCTATGCGCTATAACCACCGAAGTCCTATTTTTCATCATATTTTCAAGCGCCGATTGTACCAAACGTTCACTTTCCGAATCCAAAGCTGAAGTTGCTTCATCAAGTACCATTATCGGTGGATTTTTCAACACCGCTCTGGCAATACTCAAGCGTTGTTTTTGTCCTCCACTCAGTTTGCTCCCCGCATCACCTATGTTAGTATCAAAACCTTGCGGTAAATCTACTATAAATTCATACGCATTCGCTATTTTAGCCGCCCTTATCAGTTCCTCCTCTGTAGCATCTGGCTTTCCTATCAGCAAGTTATTTTTTATAGTATCATTAAAAAGTATCGCATCTTGTGATACTACTCCTATGAGCCCTCGTAACGAAGCAGTTGCCATATCTCTAATGTCTACGTTATCAATCTTTACAGCACCGCGTTGTACATCGTAAAAACGCGTGATAAGATTGGCTACTGTACTTTTTCCACTACCCGAACGTCCCACCAAAGCCACTGTTTTACCCTTGGGTATTTCTAATGAAAAATCAGTGAGCACCTCTTGTTCTGTATATCCAAAACCTATATTGTCAAAAGTGATAGACTGAGTAAAATCATTAAGTACCACAGGGTTTTCTACCTCCTTAATAGGATTGTCATATTCTAAAATTTCCAAAATACGTTCTGCTGCCGCATTTCCTTTTTTTATCTCATAAGAAGCCTTGCTAATTGCCTTTGCTGGAGTTAAAATATTGTAAGCTAAACCCATAAAAGCAATAAATTGCGTTCCTTCTAAAGTTTTATCTACCAATACCAGCGAGCCTCCAAACCACAAAAGAATAGCTATCATCAAAATACCTAAAAATTCACTCATTGGCGAACCCAAGTTTTGCCTATTCATAACCTTATTGCTCAATCGTGCAAAAGTATTACTAGATTCCCTAAACTTATTGCTAAATATAGGCTCCGCATTAAACGCCTTTATCACACGTAAGCCCCCTACGGTTTCATCTATGAGCGACAAAAATCTCCCTTGTTCCTGCTGTACCGCTATAGAATTCCTCTTAAGCGATTTTCCTATTTTTGAAATCACCGCAGCAGCAATAGGAATAAATAAAAATGTAAAAAGGGTCAACTTCACACTAATACTCAGCATCACCAATATAGAAAATACAATAGTAAGAGGCTCACGCACAAAAGTCTCCAATCCCGATAATAATGAGTATTGCACCTCATTTACATCCCCCGACATTCGCGAAATAATATCTCCTTTGCGCTGTTCCGAGTAAAACGCTATCGGCTGACTAACAATCTTATTATAAAAATTATTACGCAAATCCCGCAATACACCATTGCGTAAGTGTGTACTAAAAAATGCCGCCAAGTAGCTAAACATATTTTTTAGTAAAAATAGCGAAATTACCAAAGCAATCACAATTCCCAACGCCCAAAAAGTATCGCCACGTGCTATCATTTCCACCTGATAATTCAAATACGACTTCGCATAACTCCCCAAGCTAAACCAGTCACCTGAAAATACAGGTTTCTCACTTACCACTTGCGTTTTCGCAAAAAGCACATCCAGCATAGGAACAAGTGCTATAAATGATAATGCACTAAATAGTGAATAAAGTATATTGAAAAAAATATTAAGCGTAATATCTTTTTTATAAGGCAATATATAAGGAATAAATTTCTTTAGCTTCATCTATTTCTGGTATTTTTTTACCGTTTCTTCTCTTCTAATTTTCTGATTGTCAGTATACACAAACTCTGGTACAAAATATATTTGCCTTGGCACCTCATATTTTAGCATATCTTTGTCCATATATATATCGTGAGCAAGGGTAGGATAATCTTTTTCATCACCCTGCACATACAATACAGCTCGTTGCCCCAAATCATCGTCTTGTTCTTTGGTAATAAAATAATCCGTAGCAATATATTTCTTTATTTTTTGCTCCACCGTTTCAGGAAATATCTTAAATCCACCCGAATTGATGATATTGTCATACCTGCCCAACCATTTAAATTCAGTTGCCGAGATAAGATCTACTATATCATTCGTAACCACAGGATGATCAGAAATTAGCGGAGCTTCAATCACCAAACAATTCCTATCATCTTTACTGAACATCACATTAGGCATTGCTTTATAGGTGTCTTGATGCTTTACTTCATTGTTTACGTGGCGCATTGCAATATGCGAAATTGTCTCAGTCATACCATATGAAGAGTAAATGTCAGCCGAAATACCCTGAAGTTTAGCTTCCAATTCACCATCAATAGATGCCCCGCCCAAGATAACCTTCTTCACCCTACCCAAGTCTGCAAGAGATTTTGAAGCCTGTAACGGAATCATTGCCATAAAATCATAATTTTTGCTTGTAAGGGATAGTGGCATTGATGACGGACGAACAATATCTATATGTAATCCCAAAATAATAGCCCTAATGAGCATCATTTTACCCGCAATAAAATCGGCAGGCAAGCACAAAAGTGCTGTATCCTTGGGCGATAAATCCAAATATTCTCCAGTTGCCAAAGCCGAATGTACCATATTTTGTTTCTTAATATGTATCTGTTTGGGTACCCCCGTAGAGCCCGAAGTAGTCGCCTCTATATAATCCCTATCGTCAAGCCAATCAAGTAAAAAACGACCCACAGCTTTCCTATAAGGTAGCCCATCTTTTACATAAGCCACAGCCAATATGATTAAACGCTCCCTATCTATAGGAAAACCATTTATTCTAAAATCATTATGTACAAATTTATAATCTATTTCATTCATCTTTAAAAATATTTGTATAGCGGTGCAAAACTACAATTTTTTGGTGATATAAGCAACACTCCCCAAAAAAATATCTTTTTACACCACTGACTTTTAAATATTTACCTTTTTTCTGCAAAAATATTTTAGCGTAATACCCCCTATGTGCAAAATAATAACTACCTTTACCCCAACAAATCTACAATTAAAATGCACATAGCTATAGCAGGAAATATAGGTGCAGGCAAAACTACCCTCACTGCACTATTAGCAAAACACTATCATTGGGACGCCCATTTTGAAGATGTTGTCGATAACCCTTACCTTGATGATTTCTATCACCAAATGGAACGATGGAGCTTCAACCTACAAATCTACTTCCTCAATAGTAGATTCCGACAAGTATTAGATTTCAGAGAACGCGGCAACAATATTATCCAAGACCGCACTATATATGAAGATGCCCATATCTTTGCGCCCAACCTACACGAAATGGGACTAATGAGCACACGCGATTTCCAAAATTACAAATCACTATTCGCTCTAATGGAACGTTTAGTCTGTCCCCCCGATTTGCTCATCTATTTGAGAAGCTCCGTCCCCAACTTAGTAAAACAAATTCAAAAAAGAGGACGTGAGTATGAAAACTCTATCTCTATTGATTACCTCAACCGCCTAAACCAACACTACGAACAGTGGATCAAAGATTATAACAAAGGTAAACTACTCATCATAGAAGTTGATGACATTGATTTTGTTAATAACCCCGATGATTTCTCGTCTATAGTTACCAAAATAGACGGATTATTATATGGTTTATTCTAAAAAATGAGGGCAAACATTCAATTGCCCTCATTTTTTTATCTCTTCTTAAAAATATTTATTTACGTGGAATGCTACCAAGCCATCTATAGGCTTACGCAATACATTACCCAATTTCAAGTTGTTTTCTGCCAACACCTCTTCCAAAATATCTTGCAAGAAAAATGCTATACTTCCTACAAAATTAATAGGCACTTCATAACGTGCTTCGTACTGAGAAATCCAATTATCTACAAATAGTTGCATTCCCTTCTTAACCATCGAGCGGCAATAATCGTGATTTTTATTCTCTACTACAAACTTTGCAAAAGTAGCCAAATAACTATTAGGGTTGGGCATCTTGTAAAGATGATTTTTTATAACATCAGAGTTAAGCTCGTATTGGTTTTCAAATTTTTGAACCAAATCAGCCGGCATTTTCTTAAAATAGTAATCTATAATAAGACGTTTGCCGTAAAAGTTTCCGCTTGATTCGTCCATTAGTATATATCCCAATGAATCTACCGCTTGATATAGTTTCTCACCATCCCAATAAGAGCAGTTAGCTCCTGTACCAAGTATACATACAATTGCTTTATCTGTAGGTTTAGTAGTGGCAAATACAGCTGCATAAGTATCTTCTTTCACTTCTATTTTTGCCGTGCGGAAAATACCTGCCAAACTACGTTCTACGAAAGAACGAATACGCTCAGTACCACAACCAGCACCATAAAAGTAAATTTCCGATACCGTATTGCGGTTTTCATACAACTGATAATTGGTTGTAATACGTTCTACGAGTATTTCTTCAGTAAGCACTTCAGGGTTCAAACCCAATGTTTGAGTGAAAAACACCTTTTCACCCTTGCTATTTAAGGCTGTCCAATCCGCCTTTGTAGCACCACTATCAACAATTAAAATCATATCGTTTCAGTTTTTAAAGTTTTCCTATAAGTAATAAAGGTGGAGTACCTAATATTTTAGGCAGCTCCACCTTTATTAATAACTATAATTTAGCGATGTGTTGTGCTAAATCTACCAATTTGTTTGAATAACCTGTCTCGTTATCATACCACGACACAACTTTGAAGAAGTTAGCACTCAATCCAATACCTGCTTTTGCATCAAAAATTGAAGTGTTTTTGCAACCTACAAAGTCTTGTGATACTACAAGCTCATCTGTATAACCCAAAATACCTTTCAATTCACCTTCCGATGCTTTTTTCATCGCAGCATTAATTTCATCAAGAGTAGTAGCTTTCTTAGTGCGGAAAGTTAAATCTACTACCGATACGTCTGCTGTAGGTACGCGGAATGCCATACCAGTAAGTTTACCGTTTAGTTCAGGAATTACTTTCCCAACAGCTTTTGCAGCCCCTGTTGATGAAGGGATAATGTTGCAAAGAGCAGAACGACCACCTCTCCAGTCCTTTTTAGAAGGACCATCAACAGTTAGCTGTGTAGCTGTTGTAGCGTGTACTGTAGTCATTAGCGCTTCTTCTATACCGAAGTTGTCGTTTAGCACTTTAGCAATAGGTGCTAAACAGTTGGTGGTACAAGAGGCATTAGATACAATTGTATCGCTTGCTTTTACTGATTTGTGGTTTACACCCATTACAAACATAGGTGCATCTGCCGATGGTGCAGAAATAACCACTTTTTTAGCACCTGCATTAATGTGCGCTTGTGCTTTTTCCAATGTAGTGAAAATACCTGTACATTCAGCCACTACATCAGCACCTACTTCTTTCCATTTAAGGTTATTAGGATCTTTTTCAGCTGTAATGCGCACTACTTTTCCGTCTACTACTAAGTGTCCGTTTTCTACTTTCACGTCTCCTTTGAAAGTTCCGTGAACTGAATCATATTTCAACAAGTAAGCGATGTAATCTACATCCAAAAGGTCATTAATACCTACAATCTCTACATCGGCTCTTTCATAAGCAGCACGGAATACAAGACGTCCAATACGTCCAAATCCATTAATTCCAATTTTTACTGACATATTTTTTCTATTTATTTGTTTTACATTTTTTCATTTATTAGGTAGCCATAATTTCAGCTACACGCAACAATTCCATATTAATTTTTGAAGTACCTTTGATAGCTTTTTCAAGGGGTGTAAGCTCCATTTTGGTATTGCGTATGCCCACCATACAATTTGTTTTCCCCTCAATAAGCGATTCTACAGCTTTCACACCCATACGGCTCGCAAGTACTCTGTCAAAACAAGAAGGGGAACCTCCGCGTTGCATATGCCCCAATACCGATACGCGTACATCATAATCCGGATGATGTTCCTCTACGTATTCTTTTAGCTCAAATACATTCTTTCCTATATTATCACCTTCGGCTACTACTACCAAGCTTGAAGTTTTTCCTGAGTTACGACTTTTTTCTAATGATTTAAGTAACTTTGGTAACCCTATATTTTCTTCAGGTATCAAAATTTCTTCAGCTCCAGCCCCAATTCCTGAGTTCAAAGCTATATGACCAGCATCACGCCCCATTACCTCTATAAAAAACAAGCGGTTATGAGAGCTCGCTGTATCTCTAATTTTGTCTATTGCATCTATTACTGTGTTCAATGCGGTATCATAGCCCAACGTATAATCAGTACCATAAATATCATTATCTATAGTACCTGGTATTCCTATTACAGGAAAATTGTACTCCTTGTTAAAAGCAAGAGCCCCTGTAAAAGAACCATCTCCACCTATTACCACCAAAGCATCGGCTCCAGCAGCTGTAAGGTTCTTATAAGCTATCGCACGCCCCTCAGGAGTCCTAAAGTCTTTTGAGCGTGCAGACTTCAATATTGTGCCGCCTTTATTAATAATATCGCGTACACTGCGCGCACTCATTTCTTTAAAGTCGCCTTCTATCATCCCTTGATAGCCTCTATATACACCCATCACTTCTAATCCGTGATAAGCACAAGTACGCACTACTGCGCGTATTGCGGCGTTCATTCCCGGAGCATCACCTCCCGATGTTAATACTGCTATTTTTTTTACTGACATTATTAGTTTCTTATTTTTCGCTTCAAAATTACAAATAATTCTTTAAATAGAAAAACTTTTTTATGTTTTTTTTATAATATTATTTATAACTTACTAACTATTAATATTATATATTTTTAGAAAAAATGGTATAGGCTTTTAGTCCCGCTGCCAAAATAGATACTGCTCGTTCTATCTTCTCACATTCAAGTACATAAGCTATACGCACCTGATTGCGCCCTAAGCCCTTTGTAGCATAAAATCCTTCAGCAGGAGCAAGCATTACAGTCTCATTTTCTACTGAAAATTTATCAAGAAGCCATATACTAAAAGCTTCGGCATCTTCCACAGGCAATTCAGCTATACAATAAAAAGCTCCTTTAGGTTTTGATACTCGCACCCCCTCTACTTTTTGCAAGGCTTCTATCAGCACATTCCTTCTATGCGTATATTCTTCAAGCACTTCTGTAAAGTATTGTTCTGGCACATCAAAGGCGCGTTCTGCTGCTATTTGAGAATAGGTAGGTGGCGACAAGCGTGCCTGTGCAAATTTCAATAGCGACTTCATTACTGCCTTATTTTTAGAAACTACCCAGCCTATACGCGCTCCGCACATACTAAATCGTTTCGATACCGAATCTATCATTATCGCATTTTCTTCTATCCCTTCCACTTGCATAATAGAATAGTGCTCGGCTCCGTCATATACAAACTCTCGGTATACCTCATCAAATATTAAAAATAAGTCGTGCTTTTTAGCTATCGCAGCCAATTGCAAAATTTCTTCTTTAGAATACAAATAGCCCGTAGGATTGCCCGGGTTGCAAATCAGAAAAGCTTTGGTCTTAGGTGTTATCTTTTTTTCAAACTCTTCTATAGGTGGCAAGGCAAAATTATCATCAAAAGAAGAGGTAATAGGCACACATACCGCATCAAAAGCTTCTGAAAAACTGATATAGTTTGCATAATAAGGTTCAGGAATGATAATTTCATCATCAGCATTAGCAACAGTAGCAATTACATAGGTAAGTGCTTCCGAGCCTCCACAAGTAATGATAATATCCTCTGTCGTTACATTTATAGCGTGCTTTTGGTAGTATTGCACCACTTTTTCGCGTAATGAGTTTATCCCCTCACTTTTAGTGTATTCCAGCACCGTAGGCGTAAATTCCTTCACAGCTTCTATAGCTATAGCAGGCGTTTTTATATCTGGCTGACCTATATTGAGGTGATAAATTGTTTTCCCTTCCTTCGCCGCTTTTTCAGCATAAGGAGTGAGTTTCCTAATAGGAGACTGAGGCAATATTTGTGCTCTATGTGATATTGTAGGCATTTTTTATATTCATTAATTATTATATGCTTAATGGTTAATAGCTAATGACAAACTAGCAGAACATCATTTAAAGTTCGGA
>NZ_KB291312.1:0-1269 GCF_000318275.2 Capnocytophaga sp. oral taxon 332 str. F0381 | reverse complement strand
CAAAGTCTATAGGGCTACAATTGTATTGGTCGCTTACCTGTACTCTAACTCCTGCTGTTATAGGTGCTGCTGGGTACTTGAAGGTCGCTGCTGTTGCGCCCGTTACATTGTCCTTCTGTACGCGTACTTTGTTGCTGCCCACCGCTATCGGTGTACTGCCAAAGCTTCCTCCTACCACTGGTTGTAACGTTACTGTGTATTGGCCTCCGCCACCTGAAAGTCCTGTAACTTCTACTATCGCATCATTTTCACAAGTTGCTGTTGTAGTTACCGATACAATTCCTTGTATAGTAGTGAGTTTCTTAACCTCTACATCATTGCTGCCCCATACACAGCCTGCCGTCTCTGCAAACTCTACATAGTAGGTCTTTCCTGGAGCTACTCCTATATTGCCTAGTACAAGCTCTCCCGAAGCGCCTATCGAAGCCGATGTAGGACCCGATACCAACGTTCCTTGTCTGCCACTAGGTACCGGTGTTGGCAATTCGTATAACTTATAAGTACCATTGGTAGTACCTCCTGGCATATACGAAGCTCTACGTTTAAATTGTATCGTTAGCGTGCCTTGCGATCCATTGCTACAAGCTGGCGTAGCTGTCAAATGCAACTTTATCGCTGGATTGTAGCTACTGCCGTAAATATCTCCGTCATACTCTGCCGTACAACCTCTATTATCTTTTACATAGAACTTATAGGTACGTCCTGGTATCAAGCCTGTCCATACTCGTGAGTTAGTACCATTATTAGCTGCCGACCAATGGTTGCCGTCCAACGAGAACTCATATGGATCTTGTCCTACTCCTGTAGGTACTGTTACCGTTGCTGTAAAGCCTCCATTTGCTCCCGAACAAGTATAGAACTTAGGATCGTTCAAATTCGTAACTACGCTAATACCACTCAAGTTATGCGGTACGGTGTAATCCTTAGTTTCTGTAATACACAAGGTCGTATTTCCGCCTTGTTCCATCTTCTTATAGGTGATACTTATCGTTGACCCTGACTTAAAGCTTGGGTGGATAAATGTTACTGGATTAGTAGTCACCCGTGTCCAAGTATTATCGCTGTTAATACGATAGTATATATCCGCTACTGCCACATTCGCCGCCCAAGTAGTTGGACTGAACGTTAAAGTAAGCGTATTAGCTGCTCCAGCTGCTGGACAAACAGTTGTGTCGGCTACCTTCAACGAAAAGTCTGTACTCAAATCTGGCATCTCACCTACTCTCACTGTCCTGCTTACCGAACAGCCATAGGTGTCTCTTACCGTTA
>NZ_KB291311.1:1604-3280 GCF_000318275.2 Capnocytophaga sp. oral taxon 332 str. F0381 | reverse complement strand
TAGGCACGAGCTACAAGCTCGCGCCAGCAGGGGGCATTTTTTGGAAATTATCAAAAAAATAAAGGAATGAAAAAATTATATTTTATACTATTGTTGAGTTGCTTTTATGCATATTCTCAAAAGGAAGAATTACGTTTTAGGATGCTTTATGATAAATATACTATAGAAGGGGAAAATAATATTCCTCAAGATAGTGTAGCTTTCCCCATTTTTCATCAATTTGTATATGAAAAGGGGAAAGAGGCGTTGTCGTATGATGCTTATACTGATGCAAGTAGTTATAATTCTTGTAAATTACATCTAATAACCAAAAATAATAATGCCACATTATTTGTTGATGACTCAACATTAAATCTAAAATTCTTTGATTCGAAATATAAAATAGAAGTAAACAAAAAAGACGTATATTTTTTGGAAAAGCAATACTATAATTTTCTGAAAACTAAAATTTTAGAGCAAAAAGATATTAGTGAAATATTAGATTTCTTAGATGATTGTTTAGGGGATTATTTCCTCTTAGAAGATTTATTTTTAGTAAGCTCGAAAAGTAAATATAGATTCAACTACAAAATATTAAAAGCTGTTTTAGTTACACAAAAACAACAAGCCGACGGCTTTGAAAAGTGGTTAGTTTTCTATATTTATGATGAAAAAGGAATAGTAAGTATCACAAAAAAAGCATACAAAAAAGGCGAAAATTACGCTGATATATCTTTTTTTAAAGAGCGTTTATCTACAAATCCTAATAGTTTCTCTTTTTCAATTACAGAAGCGAATGTTAAATCTATGGAAGAGACCCAAAAAACAATATCCTTAGATAATAGTTTTGAAAAAACGCATTTAAAAAGTACAAATATGGGAAATAATACAGTTACTTTTATAAAAAAAAGTTCAACTTTTGAAGATGTAACATTCTAACAAATTTCTAACAATATCAGGAGTATTACTACTGAGATAGAAGACCCCAGTGGTAATACTTATATTATAGAATTGGTTATACTAAATTCATATTGCTACACTCTGATAATCAATCGTTTTTAAAGTGCGTTGTGTACGGACGTTTTGCAAACGCCCCCCTAAAAACAAGCCTATTTATTCGAAATCTATTTTCGTTTAACTACAAATCAAGAAGTATAACTCTAAAAACCTTATAAAGATGATAAATCTTCTAATTAAATTTGTTTTTTATTTCTTTATGATATCTGCTTTTTTTAAGGGCATTTATCCTATCAAATTTGATAAGGAATTAAACAAAAGAGCAAAAATCGAAAATATAGATACTATTTTTGCTCCTAAGGATATTTTTAAATATAATTGCAACTATGATGTAAAGCAATATGAAAAGCGTTATAATTATCATATTTCTAAATTTTACATTATAGGAGATGAGAATGTATTATTTAACAATGATAGTTTAGCCACATTAACCCCTTTTTATATTGAAGGTTGGGGAGATTGTTACCCTGAGAAAATCCACAAAAAATTACTTATTATACAGCGTAAGAACATAAAAAACCAAAATAAAACAAAAATCTACAATGATGTCTTATATCCTGATATATATCAAAAAATATCTAAATATAAAGAGGGATTTGTAATAGAAGTTTATATGTCTGGCGTTAGTGGTTTTCGGTCGGATACTTATGTAAATTCTCAATATTGTATAGACAGCATTC
>NZ_KB291311.1:629-1584 GCF_000318275.2 Capnocytophaga sp. oral taxon 332 str. F0381 | reverse complement strand
GCCTATTTATTCGAAATCTATTTTCGTTTAACTATAAATTTATGAAAAATGTTTTTTATATATTAATAAGTATTGCTTTTATAGTTTTGGCTATTATTTTTATAAGCAAAAAGAATTCAATAAAATTAGATAACAATACCCACAAGAAACTTATCCTTGCCACTCAAAAAGTTAAATCAAATGATAAATACGATACGATTATAACTCCAAAAGATTATGATTGTAAGGAAGATTTTCACAGATATTCTAATTATCAAAAAAGATTTAATCTTTATATCTCTACTTTTTATGAAATTGATGAAGCTATAAAAACTCCCAATAATGATAGCATCGCTATATTAAGACCTTATTATTCTACACTTGGAGCGACAAATTGCCTTCCTAACAGAGAGTATGAATGGTTACTTTTGGCGAAAAAAGACAATGATGAAGCTAAGTATAAAATCTATAAACAAGTTTTATATTCTGTTGGTTATCATAGTGTTCATTCATTATCAACTTATGAAAATGGATTTATAATAAATGTAGATATGTCTGGTAATAATTATTTTGGTTCAAAAATCTATGTAAATTCTCAATATTGTATAGACAGCATTCATATAGAATCGTGGGGACATCATCAATATGAAAAGACTTATAAATACAAGAATTTTTCATTGGATAATTTCACCTATCATCACATTGATAATCTACGCAAAAAAAACGACAAAATGGATAATATAAGACGTAAAAAAGAAGGACTTCCTATATTATAGAATTGGTTATACTAAATCCACATCGCCACACCCCGATAATCAATTGCTTTTACAGTGCGTGGTGTATACACTTTGGCAAAGTTTCACACTTTGCCAAAGTTGACTACTCTGATTATCAATAATTTTTGAAGTGCGTTATGTAGGGGCGTTTTGCAAACGCCCCCTAAAAAACAAGCCTATTTATTCGAAATCTATTTTCG
>NZ_KB291311.1:0-609 GCF_000318275.2 Capnocytophaga sp. oral taxon 332 str. F0381 | reverse complement strand
AGACTTATAAATACAAGAATTTTTCATTGGATAAATTCACTTATCAGCACATAGATAATCTACGTGAAGAAAGCGACAAAATGGATAATATAAGGCGTAAAAAAGAAGGACTTCTTCCTATATTATAGAATTGGTTATACCTAATATACAAAGCGATATGCAAAATATTTTTTGTTTCTCATTAGGTTCTTTACTGCTTTTTATTATCTTTGCATCTAAAACAAAAATACTTTATTGGATATGAAAAATAACCTGTTTTTAACTATTTCCCTGCTCATAGCATTCTCTTGCTGTGCACAAAATAGTATTAGAAGAGTGGATGATAATTATTATTTTATAGAAATTCCTTCTAAAAATGGTAATTTTGACTGTAGAGAAGATAGTACAAAGTTGTGTAATAGGTATTATGTGCTTGAAGAAACTTTCTTTAAAGATAAAATAAAACTTTTTATAGCAGAAGATAATGACTATTTCAATGAGAAATCTTCTCCCTTTGCTCTCCTTGATGCAAATCTTAAAGAAGAGCTTTTAAAGTTAGGTAGAAAGAGAGCAAAAATTCAATTTAATAACCATTTTGTCATTTTAGATACTACACACATAAGGACTATT